>CALQHT020000005.1 GCA_943330455.2 Nitrosovibrio sp. Nv4
AGCCTGGTCCAGGCCGCGAAGGCAAAGGCGCGCGGATATCGATCAACCCGTAACCTCAAAGCCATGGTCTATCTCATCGCCGGAAAGCTCGACCTCAGGCTGCCAGTATGAAATCGTTACCACCCACTCCAAACAGCGAGGAGCCGAACAGGGCAACCCGGTCGCGCGCAGCAATGTCTGCCCGGAGATCGATCCGCCCGCGGAACCGGGATTTCACGCTTTCTGTATCGCGCGCCCCAGTACCGACGCCGTGGTTTCCTTCATGATCGCCGGGAGTGGGGAGGCCCGGGAGGGCCAGGGCAATTACCGCGACCACACCGTCCGCCTTGGCGATACCAGCCCCGAGGGCCTGCGGGCCAAGGCCGATTACGTGGTGGGCGAGATGGAGCGGCGCATGGCGGTCCTGGGCACCGATTGGTCGTCCGTGACCGGCACGCAGGTCTACAGCGTTTACGATATCCATCCGTTCCTGGGCGACCTGCTGGTGCGCCGAGGCGCCGCCGCGCACGGGGTTACCTGGCAGTTCGCTCGTCCGCCGGTCGTGGGATTGGATTACGAGATGGATTGCCGCGGTATTAGTGTGGAGAGCGTGCTGGCGGTTTGAGAACCAGCATTGTTGGCCGGCACGCCGTCCGCCCCGCTTTTGCCGTCATTGCCGGGCTCGACCCGGCAACCCGCGCTTCAACGGCAGGGGGTGGGTTGCCGGGTCGAGCCCGGCAATGACGGTAAAAGGGGTGGCGGTGCGGCGCCGCGCTCAGGGCCCGCCCGATTGCGCGATCCCAGGGCGCGGGCTGGCGCTGTATTCCTTCAGCACCGTTTCTCCAACCGGATCGATTTCCTTCAGTAGCACGTCATAACTCCAGAGATCGGCCAGATGTTGCAGCACCATGCGAGTGTCGCGTTCCTCCAGCAAAACGCGGTTCATCGCCCGATGGTGGAGGATCAGCTTGCGATCGCCTGACAGATCGACATCGACCACCTGGATATCGGCGGCCGTCCAGCTGACATCGTAATGACGGGCCAATGCCTGGCGGATCTTCCGGTAGCCCCGCTCATCGTGGATGGCCTCCACCCGCAGATGCTGCTCGCTGGAATCGTCAACGACGTGGAACAGCCCGAAATGGCGGATCAGGCGCGGGCTTAGATGCTGCAGGATAAAGCTCTCATCACGATAATTGGCCCAGCAGTACCGCAGCACGCCCATCGGATCGCCATTGCCGGCGATGTCGGGGAACCACTGCCGGTCTTCGTCCGTGGGTTCGGTGCAGACCCGCTCGATATCCTGCATCATGGCAAAGCCGAGCGCGTAGGGGTTGATGCCGGAGTATCGGGGATCGTTGAAGTCGGGCTGGAACACGACGTTGGTGTGGGAACGGAGGAATTCCACCATCGCGCCGTCCGTCAGCAGGCCCTTTTCGTGCAGCCGGTTCATGATGCGGTAGTGCACATAGGTGGCACAGCCCTCGTTCATCACCTTGGTCTGTGACTGGGGGTAGAAATACTGCGCGATGATCCGAACGATTCGCAGCAATTCACGCTGCCAGGACGCCAGGCGCGGCGCGGTCTTTTCCAGGAAGTAAAGGATGTTCTCCTGCGGCAATTGCAGCAGCGCCTTGCGGCGTTCCTCGGTCGTGGGATCGGCGCGCGTGTTGGACTTGCCGGGCACGGTGCGCCACAGGTCGTTGAACACCTGCTCGTCGTGAATACGCCGCTCACGCTCCCGCTTTTCTTCCATCCGCAGGTCGGTGGCGCGGTTGCGGGGATAGCGGTGCACGGCGTGCGACATCAGCGCGTGAGCGGAGTCCAACAGGCTTTCGACCGCGGCTTCCCCATACCGCTCCTCACATTGCATCACGTAGTCGCGGGCGAATTCCAGATAATCCAGGATGCCGTCCGCGTCGGTCCACTGCTTAAACAGGTAGTTGTTCTTAAAGAAATGGTTGTGCCCGAACGCGGCATGGGCGATGACCAGGGTCTGCATCATCGCCGTGTTCTCTTCCATGATATAGCTGATGCATGGATTTGAATTGATGACGATCTCGTAGGCCAGACCTTGCATGCCGGCGCGATACATCGCCTCGTTGCGGGCAAAATGCTTGCCGAACGACCAGTGCTTGTAGAACAGCGGCATACCGATCGAGGAATAGGCATCCAGCATCTGCTCGGTGCCGATGATCTCGATCTGGTTCGGATAGACGCTCAGGCCCATTTCCTTGATGGCGATTTCCTCGATCGCCTCATGGCAGCGCTGGATCGTGGAAAACTCCCAGTCAGCCCCTTCGAACAGCGGGCGTTCCGCACGTAGGGTAGTGCTCATGCGGATACCGCCTCCGATCCGACCTTCTTCGCGAACAATTCGCGGAACACTGTGTAGATTTCGCGCCGGTGGCCGACCTTGCGCATGGCCATGGGCGCACCGGACTTGATCAGGGCGCTATAGGTTTGCCATAGATCGCTGTCGCGCCGGATGAACCCGGGCGGAAAATGCTCGGAATCGCGGCCGACTTCCAGATAGGCGTAATACTGGCACATCGGCAGGATCGAGTCGGTCAACAGGGACGCGGTGCGGTCGTTGTCGCTGGCCGTGTTGTCGCCGTCCGATGCCTGGGCCGCATAGATGTTCCAGGAGTCCGGATTGTAGCGTTCGGCAACGACCTGTTGCATTTCCTCCAACGCCGTGGAAACGACCGTGCCGCCGGTTTCCGGGCTGTTGAAAAAGGTTTCCTCGTCAACTTCCGACGCCTGATGGGTGTGGCGGATGAAGACGACCTCGACGTTCTTGTAACGCCGCTTCAGGAAGATATACAGCAGCACATAGAAGCGTTTCGCCAGATCCTTCATGTGTTCCGTCATCGACCCGGACACATCCATCAGGCAGAACATCACCGCCTGCGCGACCGGTTTCGGAGTAGCGTCGAACCGCTTGTAGCGCACGTCCAGCGGATCGATATACGGGATCAGCCCGACGCGCCGCACCTTACGGGCCAGTTCCTCCTCCAGTTCCAGCTTGCGCGCGACCTTGTCTGGATCGGCCTCCAACGCCGCGATTTCGTCCCGCAACCGGTCCAACTCCTCCGGTCGCGGGCGTTTCAACGCAATCCGCCGCGACAGGCTGTTCCGCACCGTGCGCATCAACGCGAGATTGGCGGGCGACCCGGTGACCGAGTAGCCGGCCCGGTTCCAACTGACCGCCTCCGCGCTGGCAACCCGGCGTTTGGCGAGGTCCGGCAGTTCCAGATCTTCCAGGAACAGGTCGATGAACTCGTCACGCGACATGGCGAAGCGGAAATCGTCCTCCCCTTCCCCGTCCGGGCTGCCTTCCGACCCGCCTCCCCCGCCGCCACCTTGCGGCCGAGGAATGGTGTCACCCGCGATGTATTCCTTGTTGCCAGGCAACAGGTGGTCGCGAATGCCGCCGGTGGCGCTGCGGTGAAAGGATGGCTCGCGCACTCCCTTCGCCGGCAGAACGACTTCGCCGCCCTGATCGGCGTCCTTGATCCCCCGGCTCCCCGACGTCTCATGCACCGCTTTCTGAATCTGCGCCTTCGCTCGGCGCATGAACCGTTGCCGGTTGGCCAGGCTCTTGCCACTTGGGTTGAGGCGACGGTCGACGATATGCATGTTAGCCTTTCGCCTGCGAGGTTTCCGATTGGCTGATCAGCCCGTCTGTTTCACCCGCATGTACCATTCAACAAGCCGCCTGACCTGCCGTTCCGTGTAACCACGCGACGTCATGCGCTCGACGAAATCGTTGTGCTTCTTTTCGGTATCGCCGTCCTTCTTGGACCCGAAGCTGATCACCGGCAGCAGTTCTTCCACCTGGCTGAACATACGCCGTTCGATGACTTCCCGGATTTTCTCGTAGCTGGTCCAGGACGGATTGCGACCGTTGTTGTTGGCCCGCGCGCGGAGGCAGAATTTCACGACCTCGTTGCGGAAATCCTTCGGGTTGGCGATCCCGGCGGGCTTTTCCACCTTGGTCAGTTCCTGGTTCAGCAATTCGCGGTTCAGCAACTGGCCGGTGTCGGGGTCCTTGAAGTCGATATCCTCGATCCAGGCATCGGCATAGGCGACATAGCGGTCGAACAGGTTCTGTCCGTAGTCGTGATAGGATTCCAGATAGGCTTTCTGGATTTCATTGCCGATGAACTCGGCATAACGCGGCGCCAGCTCGCTTTTGATGAATTCCAGGTAGCGCTTTTCGGTTTCCTGCGGCATCTGATCGCGCCGGATCGACTGTTCCAGCACATACATCAGATGCACCGGATCGGCCGCAACCTCGGTCGTATCGTGGTTGAAGGTGGCCGCCAGTACCTTGAACGCGAAGCGGGTGGACGCGCCGTCCATGCCTTCCTCAACGCCCGCGGTGTCCTTGTATTCCTGCAGGCTGCGGGCACGCGGGTCGGTTTCCTTCAGGCTTTCGCCGTCATAGACCCGCATTTTCGAGAACGTCGTCGAGTTCTCATGCTTCTTCAGACGCGACAGGACCGAGAACCGCGCCAGCATCTCCAACGTCGCCGGTGCGCAGGGCGCCTGGCTCAGTTCGGAGCGGCTGACCAGTTTTTCGTAGATCTTCTGCTCTTCGGCCACGCGCAGGCAGTACGGCACCTTGATGACGTAGATACGGTCGATGAAGGCTTCGTTATTCTTGTTGTTCTTGAAAGTCTGCCACTCCGATTCGTTGGAGTGCGCCATGATGATCCCGGTGAACGGGATGGCACCGATGTTTTCCGTGCCGATATAGTTGTTTTCCTGTGTTGCCGTCAGCAACGGATGCAACATCTTGATCGGCGCCTTGAACATCTCGACGAATTCGAGCATGCCCTGGTTGGCGCGGTTCAAACCGCCAGAGTAGCTGTAGGCGTCGGGATCGTTCTGCGCATGCATTTCCAGCTTGCGGATATCGACCTTGCCGACCAACGACGAAATGTCCTGGTTGTTCTCGTCCCCAGGCTCCGTCTTGGCGATGCCAATCTGGCGCAGCCGCGACGGCATCATCTTCAGGACGCGGAAGCGAGAAATATCGCCCTCGAACTCGTCCAGGCGCTTCAGGCACCACGGACTCATGAGGCCGGTCAGGCGGCGGGTCGGAATGCCGTAGCGTTCCGCCAGCATCGGTCCCATGCGGTCCGGGTCGAACAGGCCGAGGGGGGATTCGAAGACGGGGCTGATGTCGCCGCCGGCTTTCAGGACGTAGATGGGGCGGGCTTCCATCAGCGCCTTCAGGCGTTCGGCGAGCGAGGACTTGCCGCCGCCAACCGGCCCCAGCAGATACATGATCTGCTTGCGCTCTTCGAGGCCCTGCGCGGCATGGCGTAGGAAGCCGACGATGCGCTCGATCGTCTCCTCCATGCCGTAAAATTCATCGAACGCGGGATATCGCCGGATCGTGCGGTTCATGAAGATGCGGCCGAGCCGGGCATCCTTGGAGGTATCCACCATCTCGGGCTCACCGATCGCGGCGAGCAGTCGCTCGGTCGCGGTGGCATAGACCAGGGGATCCTCGCGGCAGGCATCCAAATAGGCCGCGAGCGTCATCTCGGTTTCGCGGTGGGCCTCGAAACCACGAGCGTAAAAAGCGAAAATATCATCGACCGCGGGCATCGGCCGCTCCATTGCTGAGGGTTATGGAACGCCTCCCCATGCAAGACAGATGCAAGGTTAGCGTATTCAGGGTTCGGCGCGTGAAGCTTTTTTTGCCGAGTCGCGAGAATATCCCGCTTCGTGGCAACAACTCTTCGATCATGACAGTGTTCCTTGCCGGGATACTTGATCCAGGAAAGCACGTGCCGAACCCGACTTCGCATCGGTGCGATCAGCGGCAAGAACGCCCGACACACGTCTTGCGTGCGTTCGGCGGCGAACGTCCACCCGCGGTGACGATCGCAAAGGTGTCAGTCGGGCGCGGTAGACTCGTCGGTTTTCCGCTCCAGAATGCACCTGTGTGCAAACGTCATATAAGGAGCCTCGGCCGCGCCGTTCAAGAAAAATCCGCGCCTTGGGGGCGATGACACGCCCGATCGCGGAGCCATTCGACCGTGTCCTCTTCAAGGAGAGCGGTCCGTTCATGCGGGTCTCGGCGAAAAGGTGCATCTTGCGCCCCCCGATACCGTGGCCTGGCCATTATGGCTGGGCCGACTGTGCACAACCTACAGTGGTATCGTTAAGAAGTGGTTAACGGCAGCGGACCATCACCCCCAGTAGACAGATTTTATTGAGTAAGACACATCCCGAGGCCACATTGGTAAGAAAACGACATGTGGTCGACCAATGTGCATCCTCTGCCAAATACAGCGGCATATGCACGCCAAGACATGGCGAATTAAGGGTCGTGTCCGTCACCGTTCATGGGACCGTTCGGGGGACCGCTCACATGGCCTTGGTGCGATTTCGCCAACCGCGCGAGGATCGCGTCCTCCACCGACTCGGCTGGAGCCCGCAGGACACCCCGCCTCAACAGCCGAATCGTCTCCCGCGTCTGTCCATAATAATTGCCGCACGCTCGGCATGCGAACAAATGGATCCGGACACCCATACGGGTACGGATCGGCAATGCGCCTTCCAGGTAATCCGTAACCAGCTCGGACATGGTATTGCAGGTCGGAATCGGGAACTCCATGACACGTTGAGGTTTGCAGCCTTGCAGTATGACACCGCCGGCCCCGATGCATTACAAGGCGTCCACCCAGGCGTAAAAAAAAGGCACCAGGCGCATGCGCCAGACGGAATTCGATGAACCGGCCTTCCTGGCGCGACTCCGCCAGGGCGATCAGGCGGCCTACCGCATGCTGATCCGCCGATTCCATGGCTCTCTGACAGGCGTCGCCGCCTCGATCATCGGCAGCCGAGCGCAGGCGTAGGAGGTGGTGCAGGATGCGTGGCTGGCGGTGTTTTCGGGGATTGCACGGTTTGAGGGGCGGTCGAGCCTGACCACTTGGATTTTCAGCATCGTGCTCAACCGTGCCCGTACCCGGATAGGCCGGGAAAAACGGCTGGTTGGTTTGCCGTCAATCCTGGACGGCAGCGCTCCTGGTGAACGGGCGGTTCCGGCAACTTCGTTCGCGCCCGATGGGCATTGGATGGAGGCCCCGCGCCTGTGGGACGAGATCAGCCCCGAGCGGATCGTCGGGGGGCGGCAATTGTGGGAGCACGTTCAGGATCTGATCGAGCGCCTGCCCTCCGGCCAACGCGCCGTGATCATCCTGCGCGATATGGAGGAGCGGGAACCCGAGGAGATCTGCCAACTTCTCTCGATCAGCGCGGAAAACCAGAGGGTGCTGCTGCACCGCGCCCGCGCACGGCTGCGTCAGGCGATCGACGAACTGACCGCGGGGACAAAGCCGGCCATATCGGGCGTCGCCGTCAAGCCCACTGGCCGCCGGCGTGGGGCGGCGCCGCTCGGGTTCGTCATGCAGAGCGTGCCGGCGATGATCAGGGCGTCCGGACGATTCGCTGAAGGTTGGAACGGCGCGCTGCCCAGGCTCCTGCGGAGACTGGACAGGATCGCCTGGTCGGTGTGCGGATTGTTCGAACCCATGCCAACCGCCCGAATTATCGGCCGATAGCGTCCCCTCACCGTTGAAGCGCTGGTTGCCGGATCAAGCCCGCCAATGACGAGGGCGCAGAACCAGGGGGCGGTCAGGGGTTGCGGCGATCGACCTTATACCGCCACCCGCGGCGGCAGCAGGCCAAACTGCCGCAGGATCGCGATGGCTTCATTCCGGTAGGATACCAGGATGAACACCGAGCATAGCCAAACCATGCAAGCCTGTTTGAACAACTGCCCGCCGTCGTTGTAGGGATCGATACCCAATGGGCTGACAACGTGGAAGAAAATCGCGCCCGACATGATGCCCAGCGCGAACAGGGCGCCGAACATCCGGGTGAACGGGATCACGACCAGGACGGATGCGATGATCTCGGCAATCGCGACGGACAGACGGAACGGCTTTTCGTAGCCACCCAGATACAGCCAGTCGGAAATCGTGGTGAACAGTTCGACCGAACCGGGATTGCCGGTGAGCTTGTACTGCTCATACCACAGCAGGACACCGGCAATGAGCAAAGCAGCCGGCCAGGTCAGCAGGCGATGAATACGGTCCATGATCGGGTCTCCATTCTGTAAAGCGATTGTCGATGGGACGTGCGAAACCGTCCCGCGTTACAGGTCATGGCCCGAATTGCGGCATGCTCCCGCCCCTCACCGATGGCCGAGTTCGAACCGGCAATGACGGTGAAGGCGAATACGGACGTCGAAATGTCGCGGCGATCGCGCTACAATCCGCCGATGCATGCCACATTGATTGTTCCCGCGCCGTTCGACACCGTCTCGGGCGGCTACGGCTACGACCGCCGCATCGTCTCCGGATTGCGCGATGCGGGTCACGCCGCGGATGTAACCCAGCTGCTCGGCAGCTATCCGATCACCGACGAGACCGCTCTGGACTCGGCCTGCCAG
The DNA here is from genome assembly GCA_943330455.2 of Nitrosovibrio sp. Nv4. GTDB lineage: Bacteria > Pseudomonadota > Alphaproteobacteria > Acetobacterales > Acetobacteraceae > Rhodopila. The sequence continues at coordinate 8,459 of CALQHT020000005.1, forward strand.
GCCTGGGACCGCATCGGCCCGGATACGCGCCCGATCATCGACGGTCTGGCCCTTCCCGCCTTTGCCGGCCTGGACGATGCCTTGGGCGCCAGGGGAGCAACCGGGCTCATCCACCATCCGACGTCCCTGGAAACCGGGCTGGATGACGCCACCCGCGCGGCGCTGTTCGCCACCGAGAAGCGCCTGTTCAATCGCCTGACCCGCCTGATCGTGACCAGCGATACGACCGCCGAGACCCTGGCGACTGAATTTGCCGTCCCGCGAGACCGCTTGCATGTCGTCGTGCCCGGCACCGATGACGCGCCGCGCTGCCTGGGTTCCGGTGGGCCGACCTGTCAGATCCTCTCGATCGGCACCTTGGTGTCGCGCAAGGGCCACGACCTGTTGCTGCGTGCCCTGGCGCGCCTGTTCGACCTGGACTGGAATCTGACCATTGTCGGCTCGCCGCTGCGCGATCCGGCCCACGCGCATGGTCTGCAAGCCTTGGCCGACGAACTCAACATCGCCCAGCGTGTGACTTTTGCCGGCGAAGTGGTGAACGGCGCGCTGGAAGCCCTGTGGCAAAAGACCGACCTGTTCGCACTCGCCACCCATTACGAGGGCTACGGCATGGCAATCGCCGAGGCGCTGAAACGCGGCATCCCGGTGGCCGTGACCGCCGGCGGCGCGGCGGGCGCGCTGGTGGTGCCGGGAGCGGGTGTGGTCTGTCCGCTCGACGACCGGGACCAGCTCTCCAAATCCCTGCGTCGGATCATCTTCAGCCAGCCGTTGCGCCAGGAGATGGCGGATACTGCCTGGCAAGCGGGGCAGGCGCTGCCATCATGGCGGGATCAGGCCTCGCTGTTTGCCCGGATCCTGACGTAATACCAACCGGACGAAACAATGACCGATGCACCGCCGTCCCCCTCACCGTCCCCCCCACCGTCCCCTCACCGTCCCCTCACCGTCATTGCCGGGCTTGACCCGGCAACCCGCGCTTCGACGGCAGGGAACGGGTTGCCGGGTCGAGCCCGGCAATGACGGTGAGGGGCAATGACGGTAAGGGGGAAGGCGGTGCATCGGTCATTGGATCGGCCGGTAGGTATGACCGACCCACCTCCGGTTCCGGCGAGCCGCCTAACATAAAGGAGTTCCCATGCTGCTTGGCGCGATCGCCGACGATTTTACCGGCGCGACCGACCTCTGCTCCATGCTGGTCAAGGGTGGCATGCGAACCGTGCAACTCATCGGGGTGCCCGGGCCGACGGACCCGGTTCCGGACGCCGACGCCGTGGTGGTGGCGCTGAAATCCCGTACCGCCCCGGTGCGTCAGGCAATCGAGGAAAGCCTGGCCGCCCTCGCCTGGCTGCGCAAAGCCGGCTGCGCGCAGTATTTTTTCAAATACTGCTCGACCTTCGACAGCACCGACCAGGGCAATATCGGCCCCGTCGCCGATGCGCTGGTCGATGCGCTGGGCTGCGGTTTCGCGCTGGCCTGCCCGGCATTCCCGACCAACAACCGGACGGTCTATCTGGGCCATCTGTTCGTCGGCGGCAGCCTGTTGAACGAAAGCGGGATGGAGAACCATCCGCTCACCCCGATGACCGATGCCAATCTCGTGCGTGTCCTGTCTCGTCAGACCGAGGGCACGGTCGGGCTGGTCCCATTCTCCATCGTGGACCAGGGCAGCGTGGCCATCCGGAGGGCCATGACCGGCCTGAAGGAGCAGGGCCGCCGCTATGCCATCGTCGATGCCATAACCGACGCGCATCTGCTCGCGATCGGCGAAGCGGCGGAGCATCACGCGCTGTTGACCGGCGGGTCCGGCGTCGCCCTCGGCTTGCCGGCGAATTTCCGACGCGCCGGGAAACTGGCCACCCAGGGAGACCCGTCCGCCCTGCCGCATATCGGCGGTCATGCGGCGGTGCTGTCCGGTTCCTGCTCCCGCGCCACCTTGTCGCAACTGGGGGCGGCGCGTGCGCATGTCCCCGTGCTGGATCTCGATCCCCTGGCAACGCCGGATGCGGCGACCATGAGTGCCGCGGCACTGGCCTGGGCCGAGGACAAATTGTCCGACAAACCGGTCGTCATCGCGGCCTCGGCCCCGCCCGACAAGGTCGCGGCCTTGCAGGCGAAACTGGGCCGCGATGCCGCCGGCGCGCTGATCGAGGACACGCTCGCCCGCATTGCCGAAGGTCTGGTCGACCGCGGCGTGCGGCGCATGGTCGTCGCGGGCGGCGAGACATCCGGCGCCGTCGTGTCGCGCCTGGGTGTCACCAGCCTGCGCATCGGCGGGGAGATCGATCCCGGCGTGCCCTGGACCCTGGCGCATGGCGGCAAATCCGACCTGCTGCTGGCGCTCAAGTCGGGCAATTTCGGTGCCTCCGACTTCTTCACGAAGGCATTTCAGGTGCTGGGAGGCTGACCCGATGACCGAGACCGCAACCCGGGACCTGTTGGTATCCCTCGCCGCCAGCCTGTTCGCGCGCGGGTTTTCCGTGGGCAGCGCCGGCAATATCAGCGTGCGGTTGGATGACGGGTATCTGATCACACCCACCAACTCCTCGCTGGGGCGGCTGGAAGCGGGACGGATTTCGAAGCTGGACAGCGATTTTCGCCATGTCGGCGGCGACAAACCGTCGAAGGAGGTGTTCATGCACCGCGCTTTCTATATGGCGCGCGAAGATGCCGGCGCGGTGGTGCATCTGCACTCGACCCAGGCGACCGCGGTGTCGTGCCTGACGGACGTGGATGCATCCAACCCGATCCCGCCGCTGACCCCGTATTTCGTGATGCGAGTCGGACGGACGATGCCGATCGTGTCCTATTACCGTCCGGGCGATCCGGCGATGGAACCGGCGATCCATGACGCGGCGCGCAATGCCCGCGCGGTGCTGCTCGCCAATCACGGGCCGGTGGTGTCGGGGAAGACCCTGACCGACGCGGTCTATGCAGCCGAGGAACTGGAGGAAGCGGCCAAGCTGTATCTGATGCTGCGTGGCACGTCGCCGCGGCTGCTGACTCCGGGGCAGGTGGACGATTTGCTGAACACGTTTGGGTGAAGGGAGGGGAGAAAGCCTTGGGGCTCCGCCCCGGACCCCGCGAGGGGCTTTGCCCCCTCGACCCCCACCAAGGCTGGGCCTTGGATGCCGATCGTTGGGTCAGGGGGAAAGGGGGCCAACCATGGCGTTTCAACGTCCGTGTCGGCCCCCTTTCCCCCTGACCCAGTTGATCGCGGTCCAGGGGCCGTGCCCCTGGTGGGTTCGAAGGGCGAAGCCCTCGCGGGGTTCGGGGCGGAGCCCCGAGGCTTTCTCCCCTCCCCCGTCGGAGCGCGTCGCCTCAGCCCAGCACCAGCGCCATCAGTTCCTCATCCAGGTAGCTGTCATTGATGGCCAGGGCAAAGCGTTCGATCCCATAGGTGCGGAACCCCAGCCGGTAATATAGACGCCGCGCCGGCTGGTTGCCGACTGTCACCGCCAGTTCGACCACGCGGAGCGACGACTGGCGGGCCTGAGCGATCAGCGCCTCGACCAGGCGGCGCGCCAGCCCGGCCCGTCGGTGTTCGGCCACCACATAAACCCCGACGATGATCCCCTTGTGGCGCTGCTTTTGCCGAACCGGCACCGTCAGCCCCGCGATCCCCACCAATTCAATCCCGGCAAACGCCCCCAGCGTACAGTTCGGCGGTTGCCCGATCATCCGCAGGAATTCCGCGTCGTCGAGTTGCGCCTCCTCGTCATAGGAGCTGCCGAACACTTCCGGATGGCGAAGCAGCGCGTCCAGCCGGACGGCGCGATAGGGTTGGACATCGGCCGCGCCCAATCGGCGAATACGATAGGAAGACGTGTTCAGCGCAGCCAATCCGCGATCCGCTGGGCAAGGCGACGCGCGACCTGCTGCTTGGGAACCCGCGGCCAATCCTCCACCCCGGATGCGGTGATAATGTGCACCGCATTCTCCTCCCCGCCCATGATGCCGGTGGAGGGGGACACGTCGTTCGCCACGATCCAGTCGGCGTTCTTGCGGATCAACTTGGACTGAGCGTTGGCCATCAGATCGTCGGTTTCCGCCGCGAATCCCACGACCAGCCGTGGCCGAGACGGGCCCGTCGCCGCTATGGTGGCCAAAATATCGGGGTTGGGCACCAGTTCCAGGTTCGGCGCGGCGACACCGGGCTGCTTCTTGATCTTGCCCTCGGCCGCGTTCGCCACCCGCCAGTCGGCGACGGCGGCGGCAAACACCGCGATATCGGCGGGCAGTGCCGCTTGGCACGCATGCAGCATCTCGGCGGCGGTTTCGACCCGCACCACATTGGCGCCCGCGGGATCGGGCACCGACACCGGGCCGCTGACCAGGGTCACGCGCGCACCCAAAGCCGCCAGTTCCGCCGCGATCGCATGGCCCTGCCGCCCGGAGGAGCGGTTGGCGATATAGCGCACCGGGTCGATCGGCTCATGCGTCGGTCCGCTGGTCACCAGCGCATGGCGTCCCTCCAATGGGCGTGACGCGACCACGGCATCCGGCGCCAGAAGTGCCTCGATCGCGGACAGGATTGCGGCCGGTTCCGACATGCGTCCGGGGCCAAATTCGTTGCACGCCATGGCCCCCTCGTCCGGGCCGACCACCTGGATGCCGCGCGACTGCAACAGCCGCATATTGGCCTGCGTCGCCGCATGCAGCCACATGCGCACGTTCATCGCGGGGGCCACCAGCACCGGCTTGTCGGTGGCCAGCAACACGGTGGAAGCCAGATCGTCCGCCATCCCCGCCGCCATCCGCGCCAGCAGATCGGCCGAGGCCGGCACCACCACCAGCAGATCCGCCGAACGCGACAACTGGATGTGCCCCATCTCCGATTCGTCGGTCAGGGAGAACAGGTCCGTGTAGACCTTCGACTCGCTCAACGCCTGCAACGACAGGGGCGTGACGAACTCGGCGCCATTCCGGGTCAGCACGCAGGAGACGGCGCAAGCCTGCCGGCGCAGCAGCCGGATCAACTCCAGCGCCTTGAACGCGGCGATCCCACCCGAGACGATCAGCAGGACTTGTTTGCCCGCCAGCTTGCTCATGGCCGCTTCCTATTGGAGGTGTCAGGGACAATTATGACCATCCGGGCGATCACAACCGCCAGCCCGCATGGATTGCGGCAATGCCGCCGGAAAGGTTGCGCACCGTGACCCGCGACAGCCCGGCCTGGCGCATCATAGCGGCCAACCGATCCTGATCGGGGAAGGTGCGGATGCTCTCCGCCAGATAGCGGTAGCTGTCCTCATCCTTGGCGACCAGCTTGCCTATCCGCGGCAACACCTTGAAGGACCAGGCGTCATACAAAGGGGTCAGCGCGGCCACCTGCACGCGGGAGAATTCCAGACACAAGAAGCGCCCGCCCGGTTTGAGCACCCGGCGCGCCTCGGCCAGCACCGCGTCCTTGTCGGTGCAGTTGCGCAGCCCGAATGCGATCGAAACCCGGTCCATGCAGCGGTCCGGCAAGGGGATCCGTTCGGCATCGACCACGGCGCAGGACACCTGCGCGGTCCACCCGGTCTCGACCGCGCGATCGCGGCCGACCCGCAGCATCGCGGTGTTGATATCGGTCAGCAACACCGGCCCGCCGCCGGCATTCAGCCAGCCAAACGTGATATCGCCGGTGCCCCCCGCCAGATCGAGCAGTTGGAGCCCCGGCCGCGGCCCCAGATCGCTGACAAAAATCCGCTTCCAGATCCGATGCACACCCAGCGACATCAGATCGTTCATCACGTCGTATCTGGGCGCCACACTGTCGAAGACCGCGCGCACCAGACCGGATTTCTCCGCGCGATCGACCCGTCGGAAGCCGAAATCGACCGTATTGCCGACCTTGGCGTCCATCGGGCTGCCGACGGGACCGCCAATGGCATTGCGACCGGTTTGAGCGGCGGAATTGGGAAGGGGATTGTCGGTCATTGCCACCCTCTATAGCCTGATCGTCACCCATGCCGGAACTCCCCGAAGTCGAGACGGTGATGCGCGGCCTCCAGACCCGTCTGGAAGGCCGGGTGATCACATTCGCCGCCGTGATGCGGCCGGATTTGCGCTGGCCGTTCCCGCCCAACCTGCAACAGCGGCTGACCGGCGCGCGGATCGCCGGGTTCCGCCGGCGCGGCAAATACATCCTGATGCGGCTGGACGGGGGAGACTCCGTGCTGTGGCATCTGGGCATGTCCGGCCGCATGGTGCTGACCCCGACCCGGCCCAACACCCAGACCGCGCATGAGCATCTGGTGCTGGAAACCGACGAAGGCTGGCGGGTGGGTTTCGTCGATCCCAGACGATTCGGCTCGGTCGATCTGATGCCGACCGAGCAGGAAGATGCCCACCGCCTGCTGGTCAATCTGGGTCCCGAACCGTTGGACGCGGCATTCGACGTGGCGATGCTGTCCGAGGCGCTGAGCGGGAAAAAGACACCCATCAAATCCGCGCTGCTGGATCAGTCGATCGTCGCCGGTCTCGGCAATATCTATGTATGTGAGGCGCTGTTCCGCGCCCGCATATCCCCTCTGCGCCTGGCCCATACCATCCCGGGCGCGCGGGCCAAGCGGCTGATCCCCGCCATCAAGGCCACCCTGACCGAGGCCATCGCCGCCGGCGGCTCCTCCCTGCGCGACTATGTCCAACCCGATGGCGAACTCGGCTATTTCCAGCACGCCTGGAAAGTCTATGGCCGCGAAGGGGAAGCCTGCGAGCAATGCCCCGGAGCGCCGATCTGCGAGGGTGTGAGTCGCATTACCCAATCGGGACGCAGCACCTTCTATTGTCCTCGGGTGCAACGATAGCGGCCGCCGGCCAGGATACGGCAACCGGTTTCCCGTCCACCCGAAAACCCTTTAGAACCGCCGGCAATCGTTGGGAGCACGCAGCCATGACCACCTATGAAAGCATCCTCGTTGAAACCCAGGGCCGGGTCGGATTGATCCGCCTGAACCGCCCGCAGGCCCTGAACGCGCTGTGCGACTCGCTGGTGCGCGAATTGGGCGAGCAGCTTCTGGCCTTCGACGCCGACAAGGGGATCGGTGCCATCGTCATCACCGGCAACGAGCGCGCCTTCGCCGCCGGCGCCGACATCAAGGAAATGCGCGACCGCACCAATCCGTCCGCGATGGTCGAGGATTTCATCGGCGCCGGCTGGGAAACCGTGCTGCGCGTCAAGAAGCCCGTCATCGCCGCCGTCGCCGGTTTCGCCCTGGGCGGCGGCTGTGAACTGGCGATGATGTGCGACATGATCATTGCCGCCGACACCGCCAAATTCGGCCAGCCGGAGATCAATCTCGGCGTCATTCCCGGCGCCGGCGGCACCCAGCGCCTGACCCGCGCGGTGGGCAAGTCCAAGGCGATGGACATGATCCTGACCGCCCGCATGATGGACGCGGCCGAGGCCGAACGCGCCAACCTGGTCTCCCGCGTGTTCCCCGCCGATCAGATGCTGGCCGAGGCCATGAAGATCGCCGATCGCATCGCCAACATGTCGCCGGTGGCCGTGCAGTTCGCCAAACAGGCAGTGAACCGCGCTTACGAAACGACTCTGATAGAAGGTGTGCGCCACGAGCGCGCCCTGTTCCTGTCCCTGTTCGGCACGCCGGATCAAAAGGAAGGCATGGGCGCGTTTGTCGAGAAGCGCAAAGCATCCTTCAATTTCGGATGATATCCGGTTGATGTTGAAAAAAGGTAACTGCCCAGGTAGGCCCAGCGAATGAGGTCTGTGGACGTGTTGGTACCGAAAATGCCCGATCAATGGCCCTCAGCGTGCCCACAGACCTCATTCGCAGTGCCTACCTGGGCACGCCAGCGGGGTACCTGGGCAGTTACGAAAAAAGATACACGTCTGATTATATAGCGATTGCGTATAGATTACGACGTGTTACAATTTCTTGCGAATCACTTCGGGGCGCCGTTGGCCGGACCCCACGGATAGCCACCACGCTTATGGTATAGGACCAGATGGACCCTTGCGCCGATATGTCGGGCTTCGCTGCCAGCGAGCACCGCTCGCCCAGCCTGCTCGGCGGCGCGGAGGGGCCGAACATCCTGCTCGTCTGCCGTGACCCGTCCTGGGACCGCGCGGTCCGGGATGCCGCGACGGCCATCGGACGATGCGGCACCGTGTCCTTGGTCCCCGCCGATGTCGCACTGCGCCACCTGGCAGCGTTACCCGACTACTATTCACACCTCTTGGTTGAAAATAATGGCAACGAGACACTTCTGGACACGTTGATCCAGTTGACATCCAATGCCGCCGGGTCCGAAACCGAGATGCTGATGCTGGGCGGCGGGATCGATCGCGTCCCCTTTGTCAATGTGATCACCGCGGCAACCAGCCAATCCGTCCGAGAGGCCTTGATGGTGAACTCGCCCCAACGTGGCCAGACCAGGACCGACCTGCAACTCTCGGAGGTGCGCGCCGCGCTGGAAAACGCCCAGATTTCAGCCCGTTATCAACCGATCGTTCGATTGAAGGACCGCGCCCTCGCCGCGCTGGAAGTTCTCGCTCGCCTGGATCACCCTGTCATCGGCACCGTCATGCCCGACCGCTTCGTCCCTCAGGTCGAGGATGCGGGACTCGCCGAACAACTGACCGAACTGATCGCCGCCCGCGCCTTCGCCGATATGACCGGGCCTGCGCTCAGCGCGCTGAAAACCCCGATCACCATCAATTTTCCCTTGTCGGTGCTGCTCCGCTCCGAAGCCATCGCGGTCCTGGAAGCCCAGCGCATCGCTTCCGGCCTGCCCGCCGAGCAGATTGTCGTCGAGTTGACGGAAAGCACGCCGGTCGAGGATTTCGTGGCCCTGCGCAAGGCGGTCGAGCATGTCCGTGCCCTGGGATACCGCGCCGCGATCGACGATGTCAGCCCGACGGTGCCCGGCCTGGACGAACTCCTGTCGATCCCGTTCACCAGCCTGAAGCTGGACAAGGATCTGTTCACCGGCCAGTTCGATGACGCCGCCACCACCGATTTCGTGCGCGACACCATCCGCCGAGCGCATGAACACGACATGCAGGTGATCGCCGAGGGCATCGAAACCGTCGAGATGTGGCGCAAGGTCAAGGCGTTGGAAGTAGACGCGGCCCAGGGCTTCCTGATCGCGCGTCCCTTGCCCGCCGCCGCCGTCTCGATCTGGCTGGAAGGCTGGCAGGCGTCCAGTTTGTTGGACTGATCGGCCTTGGCGGGAGGACAGCGCCTCCGCCCGCCCCTGACTCAGGCTCCCGGCGTCAGGACGTACAACAACTGATAGGTCGGATAGGGGCGCACATCCGTCACCCCATGCGCCGCCGGATCGTCCGCCAGGACCGACGCGCGGGCAGTGTCCAGTGCTTCCGGCACGGTGGCCTCAATTGCCAGCACCCACTCGACGCCGCCATCCGGCCCGGCTTTCAGGGCGAGTTCCGACGTCTCGCTCGCCGGTTCGCTGTCCGAACCGACCCAGGCATGGGCGGCGACGATCTGAGGCAACCCGACCAGCGCGTTTACCCACGCTTCCAGCCAGGCCCGCGCCGCCGATTCGCGACCGGCGGCGACGCTCATGTGGATGACGGTCGCGGCCCCGCCGATCCCCTGCCCCGCGGTTGCGATCACATCGCAGATTCCGCGTTGCGCGATCTGGAACCCTGCCATCACCCGCTGGGTCCAGGGTGTCGGGTGATCCAACTGCCAGCGATAGAGGCCGGTGGTCAGGACCTCCATCGTCGTCGCTTCATACAGGGCCATGTAGCGCGGCGAGCCTTCCGCCGCCCGATACCGTCGGCCCCGCACCATGCCGGGCACCGAGGTCCGTTCCGGGATGTGTTCATGCAGGTACCAGTTGTTGAAATCGTCCTCGATCGCGGGATCGACCTGGTTCCAGACGCCGAGAACGGCCTTGCCAAGCAGAGCCATCAGGGGAGCACCTTCAATGCGCGATACGAATCCAGGTGGCGGATGAACTGAACCTCGGTGTCGTCCATGTCATGGAACCCGGCGCGGCGAGCGCGGTTCATGCTGGACACCACGTCCCAGTCGATATTCCAGACGAAATCGCCATACGGCCAGAGCGCGACATCGGCGATGTCGGGATAGCGCAGCCCGTGGCGTTCGGCGATCGCCCGCCAGACGGGGGTTTTGTCCGCCATCCAGCGCTCCAGCTTCAGCGGGCGCACCATGCCGAGCGGCAGTCCGAAATAGTCGGCGAGTCGGGGCCATAGGCGAGACCAGCGGAACGTGTCGCCGTTGGTGATGTTGAAGGCCTGATCGGCGGCCGCGGGCTCGGTCATCGCCCAGAAGATGAAGCGGGCGAGGACCGTGCAATCCGTCACCTCGGTCAGCGCGTCATAGGCGCCCTGCTTGCCGGGGAAGTCGAACCGCGCGCCCAGTTCCTTGCAGAGCGCGGCATAGGCGCCGACGACCGTGATCAGGTTGCGTGGGCGGCCTGGCTCCACATCCACCAGGTATTGCGGGCGGCTGGCCGACCAGGTCCATTCTTTGCCCGTTCGGCGGGCGGTGAGGAGGTCCTGCTGGTCGTAGTAGAAATTTGGGGGCAGATGGCGGGGATCGTCCTCCCGCGTTGGTGTCAGCATGGCGCCGAGATGCAGGCCGTACCACTTGCCGCCTTCCAGCAGATGGACGTGGCGCAGGGATGGGATGTCGACGGCGTCCAGCAGGTTGCGCAGCAGGATCACGTTGCCGGGCACGTCCTCGACCCCGCCTTCGCCGAACGGCGCGCGGGAGGCGTAGACCATGTGCGTGACCGCGCCTGCCTGCGCGACGGCGGCCTTGCAGGAGTCCAGGCTGGTGAAATCTGTCCGGATATAGCGGACATTCCCGGGCGGTGGGACGGACGGCGGGTTGCGGCAGAGACCCACGGCGCGCCAGCCGGGCGTGCGGGCGATCAGTTCCGTCAGGCGGGACGCCGCGGCCCCGGTGGCGCCGGCAATCAGCGCGGTATTGTCAGGCATGCGCTGACCTCTTTGGCATTTTCGATCCTCCGTATCGGAGGTTCATGCTGACAGCATGGGGCTGTATGGGCAAACGAGGGGGCTGCTCCAAGCGGCAGACGAGCATTTTTCCTCGGCTTGCGGTATAATGGCGGCAAGGAGAACCTATGCCGGACAGCCATCATCAGACCGACATCAAGGCCACCATTCGTGCTTTGGCCGAACGGCATCGGATCACCTATAGGCCGACCGACACCGATGAGCTGGCTCACCATATCACCCGGCTCGCCGGGGATGATGTAGTGTTCGATGAGACCGAACAGCTTCTGATTGCCCTTCAGAGAGCCGGACACCTGAGCCGCACCGAAGCCGTGTTGCTTCAAGCGGATTATCTGCGCCAGGCGAAGGCGTGACGTTCGATCCGTCTGGCGATCTTGAAACACGCTTGTACCTACGAAACGTCGCCGGAGAAAAAGGCCCCGATATTGTCAGGCAATTGGAACACAACTCGTTCGTGACCGGCATTGACGAGGCGTTCAATCGGCTCGCGCAAATCGACCGCCTCAATTACCGTGACGTACTCGACGCCCACAAAACGCTGTTCGAGGCCGTCTATCCTTGGGCTGGGCAAGACCGGGCGCAGACCGCGCCGGACATCGCCGTCAGCAAGGGCGAAGTCCTCTTTGCACATCCGAACGATGCACGGGCAGCCGTCGAATATGGGTTGCGGCTCGGCCACGACAAAAACTTCATGGCGAACAAACCCGGTGAGGTCAGGGGTTACTTCGCCTATCGCCATCCCTTTCTCGATGGCAACGGGCGCACGATCATGGTCGTGCATACCGAACTCGCGCAACGCGCGGGCATCGCCATTGATTGGGCGGCGACCGACAAGACCGCCTATCTGGTGGCGCTCACTCGCGAAGTGGACAGCCCCGGTAAGGGGCATCTCGATAACTACCTCAAGCGCTATGTGCGCTCCGCCATTGGCCATGAGAACCTTGCAAGCCATATCGCCGAGACGCGCGGGTTTGATGGAGATCCCCATCAGTCGCTCGGCTCGAACGAAGTTCTGGGCCGGTTCAGCGAGCCAGACATTCAAGCCCGCTATCAGCACCAGCAGCAACACCGGGCAGCCGACCACCAACCCGAACCACATCCGCCGGCGAATGACCGCCCGCGCGGGCGTGGTGGCCGTGGCCGGTAGTTTGTTACGTTGGTCAAGAAATACGCAGCAAGATAACTTGGTGGTTAACCTACGACGATCGACTCATGTTCATGGTTTCGGGGGCTTGCGGCTTCCCGACTGGACGGGAGATGCGACGCTGTGCTGCAGCGTTTAGTGCGGCGTAGATCAAACTGCGCGCAATGAAAAAACGGTCTGACGCATTATCGCCGCACACTTCGTCAGTCGGCCTTAGCGAACGACTTTGACCAAATTGGCAGGTGAGCCCTGAATACACGTCAAACCGGTCATGTCGCCAGTTTGGCGGCTGGTGACAGGACTATCGGATCTGCCCCACCTTCGCATGCGGCACGGCGAGATCAGTTGTCGGCGTTGCATCCAGGCGGGGTAAGACATCGGGGCCGGCCAAGGGACGCCGGCCTCCGTCTTGCGCGATGCTGGACCTCGAATGCTCTCAAGTCGCAGTGTCAGCGATCCGAGAGCACGCCTGGCGGTACAGCACGCTGCCGGGTTCCACGATGGATACTGACACTGTCGACGCCTCGCCGTAGCAGGGCATCACGTGCCCAACGGGACCGTATCCCGTAGAGACAAACCAGGATAACGCTCCGGCCGGATGACGCCATCTCGACTTCCATCGTGAAAGCATCATCGTCGCCTCCCTTGGTCGGGTGCATATACGGAACCGCGATGGCGCCTGCGATGGGAGCGTCAACCTCCGACGGAATGCGGACATCGATCAGCACGGCGGCATCCGCCCGCCGCGCCCTTTCCGCCTGTTCCCACGTGATCGTTCCACCATCGTCCACTTCGGCACAGCCGATCACGGCCAGAAGCAAAACTATCACGGGCATGCGAAGGAGCGTTGCGCCCGATCTCCGCGCCACCACGCCCTTCGTGCCGCGCGGGCCGGCACCGCTCGCTTTGCTATTCATGTCGATCGATGCATGGTACTGATGATCAAATGAAGCTGGCCCTACAAGCGATCCGCGTGCTGCGATTATACCATGGCCCTATCACCAGAGGGATAACCGAAAATGAGTTCACTCCGTGCTCTCGCGCTGTGCGTCGTCATCGTTTCGTGTGCGCCACAGAATGCGTCCTCCGACGCCCCCTTGCCACATGACCTTTCAATCGTCGCGCCCGGCCCCGACATTCCGCCGGCCGCGGCACAATTCAGTGGTCTCTGGCGCGGCGCATGGGGTGGAACGATGGCGCATGTGCTTGTCGTCGAGAAAATCCCCACTCCGACAACGGCTATGATCGTATACTCGGTCGGCGCGAACCCCTCGATTGGGATTCAGCCGTCCTGGTGGCGCTCCTCCGCGACGATCGAGAATGATACACTCGTGTACCAAGATACCTCCGGCGCGCTTGTCGTACGGTACAAGCCGCAATCCGATGGCTCGCTGGCGGCGACCTATCGGAATGGCCTTCGTGGCTGGTATGGCTCCGCGACGATGAAGAAATAAGGGTCCCAGAGGTGGTCAAAAAATGAGCACAGCGCGATAGAGGGTCACCAGACGATTTATCTGCCGAGTGAGCACCGACGACGACCGGAGCCGCCTGGCGCGAGGCGGCTCCGGTCATTCGAGAATTTCGCACCAAGATCCGAGCCTTGAAATCGAAGAGCTTTACCGTTGCGGAAATGTGGTGCGCACAGACCGATGCGCGCAGCCGACCTGGACAGGTCGTCCGCTTAGGCGACGCGCAAGAGTGACCGTCCTGCGGGCGAACGGACGCTCCCAGTTGGAGCGATGGATTTATTCGTCGCCTGACTAACACGCCGAGGCCTTCGCCAAGGGGCAGGTCTGCCGGGCATCCACCCCGCGCGATGCCCGAAACCAGGCAGAGTGAAAACTACAGACCACGAAACAGGCAGCGATTGATGCTTTCCAAAGCAGACGTGAACGACAGATTAACAACCGGGAAGCGGAACAAATACCCCCGAGTCCCGCACGAATTCGCAACGAAACCCCCGGTTTTCCGCAGCATTTCGCAATGAACCAGGCCGGCCGCCAGACTTAAAGTAAACTCTCAAAACGACCTGAATCGTCGCGCCTTATCAGTCAGATGACGGCCGATCCTGATGTCAGATCTTAAATACCGCGAGGACCGCGACAGGCCTCCGTCCACGCTGTCTCAAAAACCAAGACGCGCGTGTTAACCGACCGCACACAAATTCTACAAACAACACCCGATCAAGGCGTTACAGCCCGGTCTTCATCCAACGATTCGGCCCGGATACGAATTTCCTTGCCACGGGGCACCCCGTCATTCTAGAATATAAAGTGAATATCTAGGCTGGATCATGACCTCCCACCCGCGCAAAACCCGCCCGCACGCATCCGAAACCAGCCTCCGACGCGGCGTGCACCCCTGCGTTGTAGTGCCGAACCACCCAACTACCGCCCCCTCCACCAGCCCTCATGGCTCATATGCCTGCCGGAGTGGTTGTTCTCGTACCAACCGGCCGAAACAATGACCCGTCGGTGTCCCCTCACCATTACAGGGCTTGGGCCGACAACCCGTGCTTCAACGACAGGGGGTGGGTTGCCGGGTCAAGCCCGGCAATGACGGTCAGGGAAATGGCGGTGAGGGCAGTGGCGGACGGGGCAATGACGGACGGGGCAAGGCATCGGTCATCGTTTCGCCCGTTTGGTATGACGCGTTGCCCCAGAATGGACTCTGGCCATCCGTCTCGCGGTCCATCCAGACTGACGGCCAACCCGGAACACAAAGACAGCCGCGCCGCCAACCCGCGAAAACCACCGTGCCGAGCTAATCGAATGACTGCCCCGCCCAACCCCAGCAATCGGCCCCATCAAACGCCAAGGCACGAATCAGCAGCAGGAAGTGCCGGCGGCCCACCGTCTCACGCAGCAACCCGCCGCCAAACCCCTCACCCAACCGATCGACCCGCCCCCAACCGCGGCATCACCCCGTCCCCCAACAACCGATCGATCTCCGTCACCACCCCCGGCAAATCCGCCAAACTGTCGATGATAAAGTCCGCGTCTCCCAACTCCACAGCCGCCTTGGCCCGCAGCGCGGCCCGCTCCGCATCCGACAACCCCGCGAGTTCCGAAGCGGAAAGCCCCGCCACATTGCCCGCCAAAGCAATCCCGACCGTCCAGGTTCCGGCCGCAATCCCTTCCCCGATCCCCGGCGCCGTATCGTCGACCTTCACCACGCAAGCCGCTGGCCAAACCCCCAACCGCGCCATCGCATACCACATCATCAAAGGGCTCGGCCGCCCCGCCGGCAGGTCGCCAGCGCAGACGGTAAATTCCGGGCTGTAGCCGGCCAAAGCCGCGATCGGCTCCACCACGTCCATGATCGGGCGCGTATAACCGGTCGTCGCCGCCACTTTCAGACCCCGCGCACGCAGCGCGTCCACCGCCTCGATCGCACCAGGGATCATGTCGGCATGGTCACGGACCGAGGCGACATTCATCGGCTCAAACACCTGGAAAATCGCGTCGACATCGGCTTCGGCAAAATCCCGCCCATGCCGAGCACGCCAGGCCGCGTTGACCGCGGGGGCGGCGCCCACGGCACGGATATGATCCCATTTCGCCATACCCATCGGCCCCCGCGCGTCGGCGATCGAAATCTCCACCCCGAAATGCCCGAAAGCCCGCACAAACGCTCCCATCGGCGCTCGGCTGCCATGATCGACGACGGTTCCCGCCCAATCGAGAATCGCCGCCTTGAGTTTCAAACGCTCTTTCATGATGGCTCTCCATGCGGTGGTGGCGACAAACCCAGCATATCGGCGATGGTTTCCTCGCCAATCGCGAACCCCGTGCTGGCGCCGGTGCCGCTGGTAACCATAACAAGCCGGACGCCCGGCATCGGCGTTTCGGTGAACGCCACATCGGGCCCGGACGGGTAGAGGCCAACCCACCGCTCCACCACCTCGGGCGACGGCAGGTCCAGGACAGCGGACAGTTCCGCCAGCATCCGGTCATCGACCGCGCGCGGCTGGAACGGATCGGGGCTGTCGGCATAGTGATGGCTGTCGCCGACCACCAGCGAGCCATCGCTCCCCTGGACCGCAATCAGGTGAATCCCATCGTCGAGCCAGGCCGCCTGCTCGTCTTGCAACCGCGCCCGCACCGCCGGCAACGACGGACAACCGGCGTAACCGAGGTAGCGCACCAGCCCAAGGTCGCTCATCAGCGGGGACCGCACGGGAAAGCCCGGCGACGCGACCCGCAACATATGCAGCTTGCACAAGGTGATGCCTCGCCGAGCGATCACGTCCGCGAACAGGGTGCGCAGGTCGGGGCCAGGGCAAACCACGATGTGATCGGCGGTGAACACGCCGGCCGAACTATGCACCCGTCCCGACTCGACCGAATGGACCGCGACCCCGGTGTGCAGAACGACGGGATACGCCCGTTGCAGCCAGTGTGTCAGACGAGGAATGGCATCCCGGCTTTCGACCCGCAATTCATGCGGACTGACCAACGCCCCCGCCAGGTCGGAACGAAGTCCGGGATGGCGGTCCGCCAGCATGTGCCCGGGGATGATCTCACACCCCTGCCCCATCGGGCCGGCCGCGAATTCCTCCAGCACCGTCAGCGCCTCCGGCCGGCGCGCGCACATCAGCAGCCCACGCTGATGGACCGCGATCCCGGCGTCTCCGACAATCCCCGCCCAGACATCCCGAGACCGCATGGCGCGCCGCCACGTGATCCCCTCTTCCTGGCCGGTCACGGTGATGAAGCCGAAATTGCGGATGGAGGCGCCGACAGCACGCGCCTCCCGATCCAGCACCGCGACTCGCAGCCCCTGGCGCGCCGCGGCCAGGGCATGAGCCAGGCCGATGATCCCGGCCCCAACGATCAGACAGTCAAAATGGCGATCCATGCCCCGAATGAAGCACGGCGCCCCGGCCGTGAGTATGGCGTTTCCGTGACAGGAAACAGTCTATCATGCGGCCTCGGCCGGATTGCGGTGACGGTCGTACAGGAACGTCATGACCTGGGCCCGCGCGGCAACGAAAGCCGGATCGCGGGACAGGGTCAGGCGATCGCGCGGCCGAGGCAGGTTGATCGGCAGGATCTCCCCGATCGTCGCATCCGGCCCATTCGTCATCATCACGATCCGGTCGGACAGCAGCACCGCCTCATCCACGTCATGCGTGATCATCATGACCGTGGTCTTCAGGCGGGCGTGGATCTCCATCACCTGGTCCTGCAGATGCGCGCGGGTCAGAGCGTCCAGGGCGCCGAACGGCTCATCCAGCAGCAGCACTTTCGGCTGCATCGCCAGGGCGCGCGCGATGCCGATGCGCTGCTTCATGCCGCCGCTGACCTCGGCCGGGCGCTTGTCGGCGGCGGCGGTCATGCGGACCAGCGCCAGGTTGGAATCCACCCAATCCGCTCGTTCGCCGCGGCTTTTGGAGCGGCCGAAGACCTGGTCCACCGCCAAACGGATATTCTCCCGGCAGGTCAGCCAGGGCAGCAAAGAGTGGTTCTGGAATACCACCGCCCGATCAGGACCCGGCGAGTTCACCTCTGTCCCTTCCAGCAGTACCCCACCACCGGTCGCTTTCAACAAACCGGCGACAATGTTCAACAGGGTGGATTTGCCGCAGCCTGAATGGCCGATCACCGAGACATACTCGCCGGAGTCGATCGCCAGGGACACGTTGTCCAGCACGGCGGGACCATTGGCGGCGAACCGCATGCTGATCTGGCTGATATCGAGAAATGCAGGCATGGGTCTATATCCTTCCCGCTAACCGGACGTGCCGTGAGTGATCAACCGACCGGCAAGAGACACCAGACGGTCCAGCACGAAACCCACCAATCCGACATAGATCAGCGCCACGATGATGTCGGAGATGTTGGAGCTGTTCCACGCGTCCCAGATGAAGAAGCCGATGCCGACGCCGCCGATCAGCATCTCGGCCGCGACGATGGCGAGCCAGGACAGCCCGATGCCAATGCGCAGACCGGTGAAGATGAACGGGGCCGCGGCGGGCAGCAGGATTTTGGTGAAGAACCGGAAACCCCGCAGTTGGATCACCGCCGCCACGTTCCGGTAATCCTGCGGCACGTTACGAACACCGACCGCCGTATTGATAATCACCGGCCAAACCGCCGTAATAAATATCACAAATATCGCGCTCGGCTGTGCCTCCCGGAACGCCGCCAGCGACAAAGGCAGCCATGCCAGAGGCGGCACCGTGCGCAACACCTGAAAGATCGGGTCCAGGCCGCGCATGGCGATCGCGCTGGTCCCGACCAGCAGACCCAGAGCAATGCCCACAATCGCGGACAGGGCAAAACCCATCCCGACCCGTTGCAGACTGGCCAGCAAATGCCAGCCCAGCCCGCGGTCGAGCCCGCCATTGTTATAGAACGGGTGCAGGATCAGCTCCTGGCAATCTCGCCAGATCTTCGAGGGCGGCGGCAGCGTGGAGGTCGGCCGGTCGGCGGCGATCTGCCAGATCGCGAGCAGCACCGTCAGCACGACCAACAAGGGCAATGATGCGATCAGGCCCTTCTTGATATGCGACAGCACCGTCAAACCGACTCGGCGAAGGGACACCAACGGGCACGGAAGCGGACGGCGTCGCGAAACGCCTGGCAACGGATGCTGACATGGCTGCTGGTTCCCTCACGCCGCAAGTTTCTTGATGGACAGAGACGCCAGATAGGCCGCCGGCTGATCCGGATCGAACACCTTGCCGTCGAAGAACGTCTCCTTGCCGCGAGACGTGCCGACCGGGATTTCCGCGGCGGGGATGTCGGCGAGTTTCGCGGCGGCGCGCCAGATATCCTGCCGGTTCACCGCGCCGATCAGGGCCTTCGTATCCAGGTCCGGCGGCAGGATGCCCCAACGGATATCCTCGGTCAGGAACCAGGATTCGTGGGACTGGAACGGATAGGACGCATGATCCGCGAAGAACTTCATGCGCAGGGGCGAATCGGCCACCTTCCGCCCATCACCGTAATCGATATTGCCTTTGGAACGAGGCAGAATGTCCGGCGACGGCACGTTAAACCAGGCCCGCTTGCCCAGGATCGTTGCCAGCTCATCTTTGTTTTCCATGGCGTCGCACCAACGCTGTGCCTCAATCACGGCCGCGGTCAGCAATTCGGCCGAGCGTGGATTCTGGGCGACATAGCTGGCGCGCATGGCAAAGCTTTTCTCGGGATGGTCCTTCCATATCTCACCGGTGACACAGGCGCTGTAGCCAAGGCCCTGGTTGACGAGCTGGTCGTTCCACGGCTCACCCACGCAGAACGCGTCCATGGTGCCGACCTTCATGTTCGCAACCATCTGCGGCGGCGGCACGACGATGGTCTCAACGTCCTTTTCCGGATCGATCCCGCCGGCGGCCAGCCAATAGCGGATCCACAGGTCGTGCGTGCCGCCACGGAACGTCATCGCGACCTTGTTGTTGCCCTTGGCGGCGAAGGCGGCCTTCAGCGGCGAGGAGTCCAACTTGGCACCCGCCGGCATCAGCGCCTTGGACACGCTGATCGCCTGGCCGTTGGTGTTCAGGCGGGCCAGGATGGACATCGCGACCGGCTGGTTGTTCTGCACTACCTTCCCCGTGTGGATCAGGTAAGGCATCGGCGTCAGGATATGGGCACCATCGATGCCGCCCGAACCGCCGCCCAGGACCAGATTGTCCCGCGTGCCGCCCCAGGAGGCCTGCTTCAGCACCTCCACATCCTTCATGCCGTATTTGGTGAAGAAGCCCTTCTCTCTCGCCACGATCAGCGGCGCCGAGTCGGTCAGCGCGATGTAGCCCAACTGCGCCTTGGTGGTTTCCGGACCGGCACCCTGTGCGAACGCGCCATAGGGGAATGCCACGCGGGAAGCGGCCAGCAACGACGCAGTCGCGGTCACCCCGCGCAACAGGGAACGGCGGTTGAGGTTCACGGCGGAGTCCGCGGCGGGCGCCAATCGGCTGGACTTATCGGATGAGGATGGCATCGGCTTGCGGTCTCCACGCCATGACACAGGCAGAAGAAGCGGACCGCCGTTGGACCGCGGGAGGGTTCGGGAGCAGTACGGGGACGGTCGCCATTGGCCGATCCGCAGCCTCCATGGGGAGGCGCTCTCTATCTACCCTCAGGGTCGCACAGGTTTATGCCAATATCAAGGGCATTATATTGCACTGCACAATGCGCAATGCATTCTGTATATTAGGCATTCGATCAAATTATGGGCATCATAGGTGCGTGGGCGCTCCCTTCGTCAGGGGAGCGCCCTATAATTGCTCGTTAGAGCGGCTTCAGCGGCGGCACTTCACCTTCCGGCAACTGGACCTGCGCCACATTCAGAACCATCGACACGATGCTGTAGTAGCCAACGGCGCCGACCAGATCCATCACGCCGCCCTCGCCGAAGCGCGCGATCGCGGGCTGGTATTTGGCGTCCGACACGCTGCCGGTGCCCAGCAGTTCGGAGACGAATTCGTAGACGGTCGTCTCATCGCTGCTCATGCCGTCTGGACGGCGGCCGGCGGCGACGGCGTCCAGGATATGCGCGCCCAGGCCGGCGTCGATGCCCAGCTTGCGGTGGGCGTAGAACTCGTATTGGGCGGTCCATTTGCGGCCGGCCATGCAGATCGCAAGCTCATTCAACGCCGCGGGGATGGTGCTGCCGAAGCGGACATAGGCGCCGACCCGCTGCACCAGATCGCACAGCGCCGGGCTGCGGAGCAGGGCGTTGAACGGGCCGCGCAGCCCGCCGCCGCGAGGACCGGCCTGGATTTCGTTGGCGACCCGGGTCTGCTCCTCGGTCATCGTTTCGGGCGTCAGTTGCGGATAGCGTTGTGCGGTCATGGGGGTTCCCTTCCGGGGGTTCGGGGTGTTCAGATTTAGCTGTTATACCAACAGGCTGAGACAATGACCGATGCTCGGCTTCCCTGCCCCTTTTCCGTCATTGCCGGGCTTGACCCGGCAACCCGCGCTTCAACGGCAGGGGGTGGGTTGCCGGGTCAAGCCCGGCAATGACGATGGAGGGACGCCGATGGATCATTGTTTCGGCCGGTTGGTATTACGGCATCGTCGCGGAGCTGCCGCCATCGACGATGATTTCAGTGCCGGTGATGAACTTCGCCTCATCGGATGCCAGGAACAGCACCGCATGCGCAACGTCCCAGGCATCGCCCATCTTGCCCATCGGCACGGCGGCATTGCGGGCGGCGATCAGCTTGGTGACGTCGTTGCCGGCGACGGTCTTCGCGAGCCTGGTTTCCACCAGCGGTGTATGCATCAGGCCCGGGATCACGGTATTCACCCGGATCCCCTTCTTCGCATAGGTCCCGGCGACGGAACGCGAAAGCTGGATCACGCCGGCCTTGGACGCGCTGTAGCCGACATGGCTGCGTCCGCTGCCGAAATCGTTGCGCAACCCGGCGACCGAGGCGATGTTGACGATGGCGCCCTTCCCCTGCTCCAGCATCATCGGGATCACGTATTTGCAGCCGAGGAACGCGGTCTTCAGGTTGAAGTCGATCTGCCGGTCCCACACTTCCTCCGTCATCGAGACCGGGTCGCCGGGGGCGGAGCCGCCGACATTGTTCACCAGAATGTCGATGCGCTTGAACCGGTCGATGCAGGCCTGCACCATTTCCGCCACGTCCGCCGCGACCATCATGTCGCAGCGATGCGTGGCGCAGGTGCCACCTTCGCCCTCGATGATGGATTTGGTCTCGGCCACCGCGGCATCGTTGATGTCCAGCAGGAAGACCGAGGCCCCCTGACGCGCCAGCAATGTCGCCGTCGCCTTGCCGTTGCCCCAGCCAGGACCGACCGATCCCGCGCCGGAGACGATCGCCACCTTGCCTGCCATACTCAGCATGAAGTTTCCTCCGTCTTGTCGGGGCCGAGGTTAGCGGCATTGTCGAACTGACGCCACCGGGCCGGGCGGACGTGAAACGCTGTCAGGCCAGGGTCGTCCGCCGCCATTATCAGCCGGTGGTCGTACCGCGGCTCCGTCCGGGTTCGGCGCCCTCTTCGACAGCCGGCAAATCCAGATGCACCGCCGCGCCACCCAGGGCCGATTGGTCGATCCAGGCCCGCCCGCCGTACAGACGAGCAACGTCACGCACGATCGCCAGGCCGAGACCGGTTCCGGGCACCTGCTCGTCAAGACGTTCCCCGGCCTCGAACACGACCTCCCGCGCTTCGGCCGGCATGCCGGGTCCGTCATCTTCGACGTCGATTCGAACCGACCGATCAGACGTTCGGTGGATAGAAACCGTTACGCAGGTTCTCGCCCATTTCGCGGCGTTGTCGATCAGGTTGCCCAGCATTTCATCCAGGTCTTCCGGCTCGCATGCGACCCACATCGGGCGAACTTCATCATCGAAACGGAAGGACAGCCCACGGTCTCTGGACAACTGCGAAATCGCGGCAATGATGTTCCACACGGCGGGAATAACGGCGGCAGCGACACGAGGGCGTTTGCGCGACACAGCGGCACGTGCGTTGGCCAACTGGTATTCAATTTGCCGGCGCATCCGATCGCATTCACGAAGGATCGTGCTGGCATCCACACCGGCGGCTTCAAGCCGATGTGCCTCCGCGACCAGAATTGCCAAAGGCGTCTTGAGCGCATGGGCAAGATTGCCAGCCTGAGAACGGGCCTGTCGAACGATCTCGTCATTGGCTCGGATCATGTCATTGAGGCTTTCCGCCAATGGCGCGACCTCCAATGGCAGATCGTCCGGCATATGATCGGTTTCGCCGATCCTGATCGCGATCAATGCCTGCTTGATGCGGATCAACGGACGCAGCCCGTAGGTTACCTGTGCAACGACCGCGGCGATCAGGCCGCTCGCGACCGCGATCAGTGACAGACCGAGCGTCCAGTTGAATTGCGCCAACAGTTCGTTGATCAATCGCAGGTCGATGCCCATCGACAGCCCGGCAACGGCCTGTGAACCTTTCGGCAAGATGGCGGCTTCAAGTAACATAAGGCTGCCGGTTGGGCCGGCCAGCGTCGATTTCTGCTCCGAGGCACCACCAAGTCTGGCCAAGGCAAGCGGCAGTTTGGAAAGCCCCAGAGATTGCGATCGGCTGACTTGACCGTCTGCCCATTCTATTTGCCAGTAATAGCCCGATCCTGGTTCAAAGAACCGGCGATCGCTGAGCGGCTGCCGAAACCCGGGTTTTCCGTCCGGACCAACCTCTGTCAGGCTCGCGAGTTCGGTGCCGTGGTGGCGCAACTCCTCCTCGAACTCGGTGACGATGTGACCGTGGATCACGAGGTAAAGTGAGGTCCAGCCAGCGCCCAGTCCAAGCGTGATCCAAATGATGGCACCCAACAGAAGCCGGGTCCGGAAACTTCGGCGGACGATGTCCATGACCCGTCCGGGGTAATCCGCTACTGACAAGGGCGTCGCTCGCCCCCTGTCGCCCGACATATCCTGTCGTGGGCCGAAGCCTTCACAAAGCGCGTCCGAAGCGCGTTGGACGGGAGCTGCTTCACCACGCGTGGAAACGGCAAATGTCTGTGCCCCCTTGTGCTGTCGGTTTCCTCGCACACGGCCACCCGTCTCTCAGTGCGATCATCCACTAGTCGATCCGATAGCCGAGCCCACGGATCGTCCGGATGGTGTCCCGGCCCAACTTCTTACGCAAACGACCGATGCAGACCTCGATCGTATTGGAATCCCGCGCCTGATCCAAGGAATAGACGTGATCGATGATTTCGGTCTGCGGCACGATGCGCCCCGCCCGCTGCATCAGATAGGTCAGGACCTTCAATTCCTGGGCGGTCAGCGGCACCGGTTGCTCGCCCATCCGAGCCTCTCCCGATGCGACGTCAAGCGCCAGATCGCCACGCCGCAAGATTTGCCCGCCGCCACCTGACGCGCGCCGGATCAGGGCACGCAGGCGGGCGATGACTTCGGCGGCATGGAACGGCTTGCCCATATAGTCGTCGGCACCGGCATTCAGCCCCTCCACCCGCTCGGTCCAGCGTTGGCGCGCGGTCAGGACCATGACGGGCATGTTGCGCCCCGCCGCACGCCAGCGCTTCAGGATCTCCATGCCGGACAGCTTGGGCAAACCCAGATCGAGCACCACGGCGTCGTAGACCTCGGTGTCGCCCATGTACCAGCCCATATCGCCGTCCGCCGCGCGGTCGACGGTGAACCCGGCTTCGGTCAGCGACTGCTCCAACCAACGCCCGATCTGGATATCGTCCTCAACGAGCAGGATGCGAATGGGTTCCTCCGAGGCGCGCCGCCGTCTGATCCGCGAGACGGGACCATGCCACCAATTCCCACCCGACAATATGTCAGCGCGTTACCGCCGTTCAGGTTCCAGTCAGGTTGAAGTCAGGCGCCGCTCAGGTTGGGAGCCTACAAACCCAATTGAAATAGAGGTGTGACAGGGATTTTCGCCCTCGGCACGACCTTCAGGAGACCGGTAAAATGCCTGCTTTGCCCGCCAAGAAGTACCTGTCCAGCGTCACCAGCGGCAATGGTGGCTACACGCTGCTGCCGGAGGCACCGGGCGATCTGGCCGCCACGCTGGCCGGCATCCCGGGAGTACCGTGGGTCGCGGGGATTGGCGACCTGAACGGAGACGGCATTCCGGACGTCATCGTCGGCGCACCCGGCAGTGACGACAAAGCCGTGGATGCCGGGCGCATCTTCGTCGCCATGGGCAAGGCCGCCGGAACCGCCGCCACCACCCTCGGCGACAAACTCACCGAAATCATCATCGATGGGATCACCGCCGGCGATCTGGCCGGCGCGACGGTCGGATCGATCGGCGATCTGAACGGAGACCTTCGCCCCGACCTGCTGATCGGCGCCCCCCTGACGGACCGAGCCGGTGTCGGCGCGGATGCCGGCGCCGGCTTCGTGGTTTGGAGCCTGGCCGGCGGCGGCGGTATCGACCTGGGCGATCCGGCGAGCGGCGGCGGCAAGGGCTTCGTCATGCGTGGCCAGGCGGCCGGCGACCGGGCCGGCAGCGCCATGGCGTCCATCGCCGACCTGAATGGCGACGGACGGCCCGACGTGCTGATTGGCGCCCCCGGCAGCGATGCCGGCGGCTCTGACTCCGGTGCGGCCTATGTCGTATTCGGCAAATCCTCGGCCGCGGCGGTCAATCTGAGCAGCGTTGCCGCGGGGACCGGTGGATTTCGGATCACAGGGCAGGCAGCAGGCGATGATGCGGGCAGCGCGCTGGCCAGCGTCGCCGACATGAATGGCGACGGATTGGCGGAAATCGTCGTCGGCGCGTCGGGCAGCGATGCCGGCGGGGTCGATTCCGGCGCGGTCTATGTCGTCTTCGGCAAGGCCTCGACGACCGCTGTCGATCTGAACGCGGTCGCCGGAGGCACTGGCGGGTTTCGGATCACCGGAGCGACCGCCGGCGCGCTGACCGGACGGGTCGTCACCGGGCTGGGCGACATCAACGCCGACGGACTGGGCGATATCCTGATCGGCGCGCCCGGCGAAAACGCCGCCTATGTCGTGTTCGGCAAAGCGACCACGACCGAGATCAACCTCGCTGCCCTGGGCAGCGGCGGCTACAAGATCATCGCCGAACATGCCGGCGACCTGAGCGCGTTGTCCGTGTCTGGCGGACGCGACATCAACCACGACGGCATCGTCGATCTGGTGATCGGCGCCTCCCACAACAATGAAGGCGGCACCGATGCCGGCGCCGTCTACGCGATCTGGGGCGGTGGCAGCAGCGTTGTCGACCTGTCCATGATCGCCGCGGGCATGGGCGGTGCCAAGATCGTCGGCGTTGCCGGCAGCCTGGCCGGAAGCAGCGTCGCCGTGCAGGCGGATATGAACGGCGATGGAGCAGCCGAAATCATCGTCGGCTCCCCCGGCGGGTTCGAGAGCGTCAGCGTGGTCTACGCCGATCCGACCTGGCAGCCCGACCTGAATGTGTACGGGACCAACGGCGACGACGTGATTGGGGCCGGCTATGGCGGCTACCACGTCGTTGGCGATGGCAACGATTCGATCCTGGGCCTTGGCGGCAACGACTCGATCAATGCCGCGGGCGGTCAGGACACCATCGACGGCGGGACCGGCAACGACACGATCGACGGCGGACTGGGTAACGATACGCTGCTGGGCGACGCGGGCCTCGATGTGCTGCTGGGGAACGCGGGCAACGATTTGCTCGACGGCGGCATTAACAACGACCTGCTGAACGGCGGCGCCGGCAACGACACATTGATCGGCGGCACCGGAGCCGACACCATGCTGGGTGGGGCCGGCAACGACGTCTACTACGTGGATAGCTTGACCGATGTCGTGACCGAATCTGGCGGCGGCATCGACCAGGTCATCTCCGGC
This sequence comes from Nitrosovibrio sp. Nv4, assembly GCA_943330455.2. Taxonomy (GTDB): domain Bacteria; phylum Pseudomonadota; class Alphaproteobacteria; order Acetobacterales; family Acetobacteraceae; genus Rhodopila. The sequence continues at coordinate 34,880 of CALQHT020000005.1, forward strand.
GTCAACTGGACCCTCGGCGGGAACGTCGAGAAACTGAGCCTGACCGGCACCGCGCGTATCGGCACCGGCAACACGCTGGCCAACACGATTGTCGGCACAAGCGGCGACGACCTGCTGAGCGGCGTGAGCGGCAACGATACCCTGAACGGTGGGTTCGGCAACGATACGCTGAACGGCGGCACCGGGATCGACAACATGGCCGGCGGCGGCGGCAATGATGTCTATTTTGTCGACACGATCGGCGACACCGTGGTGGAAGCGCCGGACAGTGGATTCGACACCGTTCTGGCCAGCCTCGACTGGACCCTGGGAGACGGCCAGGAGGCGCTGGTCCTGAGCGGGCTGGGCCATGCCGGCACTGGCAATGGGCTGGATAATGTCATCACCGGTCAAGCCGGAAGCGACACGCTGGACGGCGGTGGCGGAAACGACACCCTGATCGGCGGCACCGGCGCCGACCTGATGATCGGTGGGACCGGAGACGACGTGTACTACGTCGATAACCTCGCCGACGTCGTGCAGGAAGGCGTTGATGGCGGCACCGACACGGTGATTGCCAGTGTGAACTGGACCATGTCCGCCAATGTCGAATCCGTGCGCCTGACTGGTGCGGCCCATGTGATGACCGGCAATGCCCAGAACAACAGCCTGGTCGGCGCGTCCGGCAACGACACGCTGGATGGTGGCGAAGGCAACGACATCCTGCTGGGCGGCGACGGCAACGATCGTCTGATCTCCAGCAGCGGTATGGACACATTGGCGGGCGGCAGCGGCGACGACCGCTACCAGATCAGCGGCGGCCATGTGCGCATCGAGGACCTTCTCGGCCACGACACGCTCGACGCGGGCGGCGCCACCGGCGACAGCTACATCGACCTGTCCGGCGACACGCTGAGCCATATCGAAAACGAAGACTGCGAACTGGGCCAGGGTGGCAGCACCGTGATGCCTCTGGACGTGCAGTTCCTGCAAGATCTGACCGGCTCCTTCGGAGACGACATCGCCACGGTGCGCGGTGTGATCCCCGGCATTATCGGAGCGTTGCAGGCCGTGCAGCCGAACAGCCGGTTCGGGTCATCGACATTCGTCGATAAGCCGGTCGGGCCGTTCGGCAGCGCGGGCGAGTGGACCTACAACACGCTGCTGCCGTTGACCGGAAGCGCGGCCGCCTTGACCGGCGCCTACACCAGCATGGTCATCCGCAACGGGGCGGACGCGCCGGAAGCCCAGTTGGAAGCGCTGATGCAGCTCGCCCTGCGTCCCGTGGAGGTCGGCTTCCGAACAGACTCCGCGCGGTTCGTGGTGCTGTTTACCGATGCGCCCTTCCACATCGCCGGGGATGGCGCCGCCGCCGGCATCCTGACGCCGAACAATGGCGACGCGATCATCAACGGCACACCGCCCGGAACCGGTGAAGACTATCCGATGATCGCCCAGGTCAAGTCCGCGTTGCAGGCCGCCAATATCATCCCGATCTTTGCCATCGCGGGCGGCTATGAGTCGACTTACCAAGGCCTGGTGAGCGATCTTGGTCGCGGCACCGTGGTCACCCTGACCTCCAATAGCTCGAATGTCGTGGCAGCGGTCACCGCCGGGCTGACAGCGGCGACAACGACATCGATCGAGGACGCGGTCGGCGGCGTGGGCAACGACACCATCAAAGGCAGTGTCGTCAGCAATACGCTCAGCGGCGGTGCCGGCAACGATATGCTGGATGGCGATGCGGGGGACGACACTCTGTTGGGGTCCATCGGCAACGACACGCTGGTTGGCGGCACGGGGGCCGATACCATGTCGGGCGGCATCGGCAACGACACCTACTATGTCGACAACGCCGGCGACCTGACGGTGGAAGCCGCCAAGAGTGGCACCGATACCGTCATCGCCAGTGTCGACTGGGTGCTGGCCATCAATCTGGAGGTGTTGACGTTGTCGGGCCTGGCCTTCCTCGGAACCGGCAACGAGGCTGCCAACCGGATCACCGCGGCGGATGGCGGGAGCAAGCTTCTGGGTCTGGGTGGGAACGACACGCTGGTGGGTGGAGCCGGCACCGATACCCTGATCGGCGGCCTGGGTGCGGATACCCTGACCGGCGGCGGCGGCGCGGACGTGTTCGGCTATACCACCGCGACCGAGGGTGGCGACCGGATCACGGACTTCTCGGCATTGTCGGATACGCTGGAAGTGTCCGCCACCGGGTTTGGCAGTGGATTGACCGACGGGATGGACCTGGTGGCCAGTCAACGCTTCGTGATCGGAGCCGCCGCCAATCAGGCATTCGGACAGTTCACCTACAGCAGTGGCACCGGAAGACTGTCCTGGGATGCCGATGGCACGGGCATAGGCGCGTCTGTCAGCATCGCCGTGTTGACCGGAGCCCCAGTGTTGACGGGCGCGGAACTGCACGTAGTCGTTTGAGCGTAGATCCGCGGGTCGCCGGCCGAACCGTCGAAAGTCGGGACGGCCGACCCGATCCGCGGTCATCGCGACCTGGGTTACGACATCAAGCGACGTCCAGTGGGGACAAGCCGATGGAATCGGCCTCTCCCTGGGTGCGAACCAAAGTTGTGGGATCGAGCACACGTCTCACCGTCATTGCCGGACTGGATCCGGCAACCCGCCCACTGCCGTTGAGGCGCTGGTTGCCGGGTCGAGCTGGGCAACGACGGTGAGGCGTGCACTCGATCGCACAACTGTGGTTCGCACCCCTTGTCATCCTCGGGCTTGACCCGAAGATCTCCGCAAGCACCCCTGCCTGAATCCATGGGGCGACGGCGATGCATCGGACGCGCCCGAACATGGCGGTGAAACCACGCGAGCCCCGTCGAACAACGAACGCCATAAGAGCCAACCGGGTCGCCACACCCATCGCACATCATGGCACCCGGGAAGCGCCGTCCCCTATTCCACCCCGGACCACGCTGCCCTACACGACACGCACCCCAACCAACCCGGACATCGCACCCATGGTCCCGCGCTACACCAGACCCGAAATGGCCGCCATCTGGGCGCCCGAGAACCGCTACCGCATCTGGTTCGAAATCGAGGCCCTGGCCGCCGAGGGCATGGCCCGCATTGGCGAAATCCCCGAATCCGCCGCGCGCACGATCCGCGAAAAGGGCGACATCAAGCTCGCTGCGATCGGACCCGCCGATGTGGACCGTATCGACGAAATCGAGCGCGAGACTCGCCACGACGTCATCGCCTTCCTGACCTGGCTGGCCGAGGGCATCGGTCCCGACAGCCGCTTCGTGCATCTGGGCATGACCAGCTCGGACATCCTGGACACCTGCCTGTCCGTGCAACTGACCCAGGCGGCCGATCTGCTGCTGAAAGACCTGGACGCGGTGCTGGACGCGTTGAAAACCCGCGCCATCGAGCACAAACACACCCTGACCATCGGCCGCAGCCACGGCATCCATGCCGAACCGACCACGTTCGGCATCAAGCTCGCCGGCCATTACGCGGAATTCGCCCGCAACCGCGCCCGCCTGGTCACCGCGCGCGCCGAAATCGCGGTCGCCGCCATCAGCGGCCCGGTCGGCACCTTCGCCCAGGTCGATCCGCGCGTCGAAGCCTTCGTGGCCGAACGCCTGGGCCTGGCGGTGGAACCGGTGTCCACCCAGGTCATCCCGCGCGACCGCCACGCCGCGTTCTTCGCCACCCTGGCCGTCATCGCCACCGGGATCGAGCGTCTGTCCACCGAAGTCCGCCACCTGCAACGCAGCGAAGTGCGGGAAGCGGAGGAGTTCTTCCATCAGGGGCAAAAAGGCTCCAGTTCCATGCCGCACAAGCGCAACCCGGTGCTGAGCGAGAACCTCGCCGGACTGGCCCGCGTGGTGCGCGCCGCGGTCGTCCCGGCGCTGGAGAACGTGACCCTATGGCACGAGCGCGATATCAGCCATTCCAGCGTGGAACGCGTGATCGCCCCGGATGCCACCATCGCGCTGGATTTCGCGCTGATGCGTCTCGCCGGCATGATGCAGCGATTGCTGGTCTATCCGGACCGCATGAAAGCCAACCTGGAAAGCCTGGGCGGCGTGGTGCACTCCGGCGACGTGATGCTGGCAATGGCCCGCAACGGCATCGCGCGGGAGGACGCCTACCGCATCGTCCAACGCTGCGCCATGGACACCTGGACCAAGCTCGGCACGCCCGAAGGCCGCAATTTCCGCCAGAACCTGGACACTGACCCCGAGGTCACCGGCCGCGTCCCGCCCGCCGATCTGGATGCCGCGATGGATTCGGCGACCCATCTCCGAGCCGTGGACCTGATCTTCGAACGTGTGTTCGGCAAGGGCAGCGAGGGGTGAAGCCTATGGAACCGGCCCCTGGTTCAATCCCTACGGCAACCACACATCGCGGCAGGATAGAAAATTCTCCCCCTCCCGCAAGGGGAGGGGGAGAATTTTCTATCCTGCCGCGATGTACGAATGCCGCGGGGTTCAATCGAAGGCGGCCACAGCGTGATCCGGGCATCTGCATCAGCACGAACCCTTGAAATAGTTGTGTCTTTGTCCTGTGCGAGGGTTGCCGGGTCAAACCCAACAATGACGGACTGACGCCGCCCGACCATCATGAGCATTGCTGCCTTACTTGCGCGACAGCCGAGGGCCTTAACGCCCGGGTCACGAACTGATAAAGATCAGTCGATCCTTAGCAACATGTGATCCTGGACCCACCCTTGCACATCCTCTTCGCCCCCCGCGAACGCATCCTTGACGCCCTGCCCCGGCACCGGCGTTGGGCCGAGATCGGCGTGTTCCGGGGCGAATTCTCGCAGACCATCCTGGAGCACTGCGAGCCGTCGGAACTGCACCTGATCGATCCCTGGCACTTCGATCTCGATTTCGACTATTTCGCCCCACCGCCATCCTCGCCGCTGTTCCCCGACCCGCGCGGCTGGGCGAGCAGTATCGCCGCCTGGACCTCGGCGCCTGATCGCATGCACATCAATGAGCATTTCGATACCATCGCCCAAAGCGTCGCCCAGCGCTTCGCGAACGACAGGCGCGTCACCATCCACCGCGCCATGGCGCATCTGGTGGCGGATACATTCGCCGATGAATATTTCGATTTCGTCTATATCGACGGCGCCCACGACTATGCGAACGTGCTGCGCGACCTGCAATGCTATGCGCCCAAGGTCAGCCCCTCCGGCGCTCTGCTCGGTGATGATTATTGCGAAATGGGCACGTTCGCCAACGCCGAGTATGGGGTGGTCGGTGCCGTCACCCATTATCGCCGCCTGATCCCGCCCACCGATCTGATCGTGATAGCGGATCTGTTCTCGATGTTCGGGCTGTTTCCGGCCGGCAGCCCGTTGTTGCAGGATGCTCTGCGCGCGGCGGGGGCCGCAGGACCGCTGCTGGAACTGCCGGATGCGATCGCCGCCAACTACCATCAGGTGATCAGTCCGGACGGCAAGGGCGGATTATACTGGTTCCCCAGCTTCGCCTGACGCAGCGTTCCGGTCAGAGCCCCCCAGCCGGCCGCATCGCTCCACCATCGCGAATACGGTGGCTACCCACCAACCTTCTCATCCGAATTGACGCCCAACTGCTTCAGCTTGCGGTGCAACGCCGACCGCTCCATCCCCACGAACTGCGCCGTCCGAGAAATATTGCCGCCAAACCGCAGCAGTTGCGCTTGCAGGTATTGCGTCTCGAACAAATCCCGCGCCTCTCGCAGCGGCAACGACATAATATCGGCGGTCGGGTCGATGGTCAGTAGCGCCGGCGCGCGGGACCCGATTTCCGGCGGCAACATATCCGCCCGGATCGCCTCATGCGCCGATCCCGGCGCCATGATCAGCAGCCAGTCCACCATGTTGCGCAACTGACGCACATTGCCCGGCCAGTCATAGGCTTGCAGCCCCGCCAGCGCGTCGGCCGAGAATTCCCGGGCCGGCATGCCGGAGCTTTCCGCCGATCGGAGGATGAACTGACGCGCCAACTCGGGCACATCCTCCCGCCGCTCCTTCAAGGCCGGCACCTTCACCGGCACGACGGCCAGCCGGTAGTAAAGGTCCTCCCGGAAACGCCCGGCGGCGATCTCCGATTGCAGGTCCTTGTTGGTGGTGGAAATCACCCGGACATCCACCTTCACCCGAGCCGATCCGCCCAGCCTCTCAAACGTCTGGTCCTGCAAGGCGCGGACGATCTTGCCCTGGGTTTCCAACGGCATGTCGGACACTTCGTCCAGCAGCAGGGTACCACCATGGGCGCGTTCCAACACGCCGGCCCGCCTGGGGTTTGACATCGGATCGGCGCCGGCTTCCAGGCCGAACAATTCTTCCTCGAAGCGGGACGGATTCAGCGTCGCGCAATTCATCACCACGAAGGGCCCATCGGCGCGCCGGGATCGAGCATGGATCATCCGCGCCACGACCTCCTTGCCGGACCCGGCCGGCCCGGAGATCAGCACACGGGACCCGGTCGGCGCGACCCGCTCGACCTGGGCGCGCAACTGGTGGATCGGGCCGGATTCGCCGGTCAAAGTGGCTTCCGGTCCCGCGCGCAGACGCAGTTCGGCGTTTTCCCGCGACAGCGCCGCGGCCTCCAGCGCGCGCCGGACAATCAGCAGCAGGCGGTCGGACTGGAACGGTTTCTCGATAAAGTCGTAGGCGCCCTTCTGGATGGCACCGACCGCCATCTCGATGGTGCCGTGGCCCGAGATCATGACCACCGGCACGGCCGGCTGCTCGCTGTGGAACGTCTCCAGCAAGCCCAGCCCGTCCATGCGGGAGCCTTGCAGCCACACATCCAGCACGACCAAAGACGGGCGACGCGCGCGGAAGGCGGCGATCGCGGAATCCGAGTCGGCGGCGCCGCGGGTCTCGTAACCTTCGTCGGCCAGGATGCCGTCGATCAGCATCCTAATGTCGGGTTCGTCGTCGACGATTAGGATCTCATGCGCCATGGGGCACCTGAATAGCTGTCTGGGGGGCCGCACCAGGCGGTACGCCGCCACCCGGGGCCAAGGGCAGGACCAGGGGCAGGATCAAACTGGCGACGGCGCCGGGACCATCGGTCCGGTCGTCAAGGACGAGCCGCCCGCCGTGGTCTTCCATGATCTTCTTCACGATCGCCAGTCCCAACCCGGTTCCTTTCGGTTTATGCGTCACATAGGGCTCGGTCAGACGCGCCCGGTCTTCCGCGGGCAGGCCGATGCCGTCATCGGTGACAACGATGCTGGCCTCCTGTCCGTGGACTGTCACCGCCACACCGATATGGCCCGCCCCAGGGCGCATGGATACCGCGTCCGAGGCATTTTGCAGCAGATTCGTCAGTGCCTGGCGCAACAACCGCCGGTCGCAGGGTGCCACAGGACCTCGCGCAGGGATATCGCTGACCCATTCGATGGCCGGCCGAGCGGTTTTTTGGAGAATCATTGTTTCGCGGGCCATGAGGCCGATGTCCTCAGGTTTGATCACCGGCTGCGGCATGCGGGCAAAGGCGGAAAATTCGTCCACCATCCGCCCGATATCGCCGACATGGCGGATGATGGTGTCCGCGCACAACCCGAATGTCTCCGGGTCCGACTTGATTTCCTTGGTGAAGCGCCGTTTCAACCGTTCGGCCGCCAGTTGGATCGGGGTCAGCGGGTTCTTGATCTCATGCGCGATGCGGCGCGCGACATCGGCCCAAGCGGCCTTGCGCTGGGCCGACTGCAATTCGGTGATGTCATCGAAGGTCACCACGAACCCGTCGATCCGTCCGTTCGAGAGTTCCGCCCCGATTCGCACCAGCAGGATGCGACGTTGGCTGGCTGGGCCGATCTGCACCTCCGCCGTGCGGGCGCGTTCCGGCGCGGCGGCCACTTCGTGCAGCAGATCGGCGAATTCCGGCACCACCTGGTCCAGCGGCCGGCCGATCACCGAGAGCAGATCGAGCCCCAGGAACTCGTCGGCCGCGCGGTTGGGCAGTTCCACCCTGCCCTTCGCGTCCAGCCCGACCACGCCAGCCGACACGCCGGACAGCACGGTTTCGGTGAAGCGCCGGCGCTCGTCGATCTGGCTGTAGGCTTCCATCAGTTCGGTGCGTTGGGCGCCGAGCTGGCCGGTCATGCGGTTGAAGGCACGCGACAGGCCGGCGAGTTCGTCCCGGGTTTCGGCCTCCGCCACGCGCACCCCCAGATCGCCGCTGCGCACCCGTTCGGCAGCCAGGATCAGGTTGCCGATCGGACGCGCGATCTGGTTGGCCAGCATCAGGCCGATCAGCACGGCGGCCAACAGCACCAGCAGAGCGACAATGGCAAAGATCCAGGCGAACGCGATCTGGAGCCAGGATCGGTTCTGATCGAGGCGCTGATATTCGGACACCGCCGCCTCGGTCCGCTGCATGTAGCCCAGGATCTGCGGGTCGATTGGGCGGCCGATCATCATGGTCAGAGGCGGGGCGGAATCGAGTTTCACCACCGCGCGCACCCGGGTTCCGTCGCCGGCGTTCAGCACGGCCACATCGCCATCCAGCGCCTGCATCGTGGCCGTGGCGGGCGGTGCCTCGACGCCCATGCCGACGAACAGGCCCGCGGCGGCGACGATCTGGCCGGATGTGGGCTCGTAGATCACGGCTTCGGTCAGGCCGCGCAAGGTGGTCTGGGTGTCCAGCACCTGGGCGAACACCGACGGATCGGCGGACAGGAAATGGCCGGCGCGCGACAGGTCGTTGGCCATTTCCAGGGCGACGGCGCGGATATTGTTGCGATGCTCCTCCAGATAGCCGTGCGACACCTGAAGCGATTCCGTCAGCGACTCGCGCACCGGATCGCTGAACCAGGCCTGGATGCCGAAATGGAAGAAGGCGACCGCGAAGCAAGCGACCAGGATGGTCGGCGCCACCGCCACACCGCTGAACAGCAACACCAGCCGCACATGCAGGCGAGAGCCAGCCGATCCGCGCCGACGCTCCACCCAGACCCGGGTCAGGCGGCCGGCCAGGATGGCACCCAGCAGCAGCAGAACCGAGATATTGACCAGCACGAGCGCGACCCCGATGCCGGGGTTGAGACCCAGCGGGGAGCCGCGCGCGAGAATGATGAACGTGGACAGGCCGACCGCAAGCGCGAGCGCCGCGACGACAATGGTAACCACCTTGCCGACCATCATGTCGCCCAGCATGCTCAGATAGGAGCGCCCGGCACGGACCGACTGACCCGAATCGGACGGCGCATGCGCGTCGGGCGAGACGTTGTCGTTCATCTAGGGGGATCAGGGGGCTGGGATCGGCGCGCCGGCAGGTCAACCGGCCGGCGCAGGGTCGGCCATGACGATGGAAGGCAGGCGCCGCAAGCGGCGGACCGCGCGACGGTGCCAGCCCCGCGCCCGGTTTCGCGATGTCCGCGCGCGGTCACATCAGCCCTCGCACGACCGGAATTTCCAGGTCGCGAATTTTCTTGCGCAAGGTGTTGCGGTTCAACCCCAGCATCGCCGCCGCCTTGATCTGATTGCCCCGAGTCGCGGCCAAGGTCATGCGGATCAGCGGGCGTTCCACCTCGGCCAGGATCTTGTCGTAGACATCGGTCACGCCCACCCCGTCGTTATGGGTGGCGAAGAACTCCTTGATGTGGCGTTCCACCGCGCGTGACAGCGTTTCCGGTCCCGCGACGGCGCCGACCACCGGCGCCGAGGGCGGCACCGCATCGGCCAGTTCGGCGGCGATGATATCGGCGTTGATGATCTCCTCCGGACACAGCGCGGCCAGGCGGCGCATCAGGTTCTCGACCTCTCGCACGTTGCCCGGCCAGTTATGCTGCTTCAGACGATCGACCGCGCCCTGGTCCAACGACTTGGACGGCAGACCGTCCTGGCGGGCCCGTTCCAGAAAATGGCGCGCCAACAGCGGGATATCCTCCACCCGTTCACGCAGCGGCGGCAGGCGGATCGGCACGACGTTCAGGCGATAGAACAGGTCTTCGCGGAACTGGCCCTGGCGGATCGCGGTGCGCAGGTCGCGGTGGGTGGCGGCGATGATGCGGACATTCGCCTTGATCGGCTGGCGACCGCCGACCGAGGTGAATTCCCCCTCCTGCAACACCCGCAGCAGACGCGTCTGCGCCTCGGGCGGCATGTCGCCGATTTCGTCGAGAAACAAGGTGCCGCCATTGGCTTGCTCGAACCGGCCCAGCGAGCGATTGGTGGCGCCGGTAAACGCGCCCCGCTCATGGCCGAAGAGTTCGCTTTCGATCAGTTCCCGCGGGATCGCCGCCATGTTGATGGCGACGAACGGTCCGGCCCGCCGCTTGCCGTAGTCGTGCAGCGCGCGGGCCACCAGTTCCTTGCCGGTGCCGGATTCGCCGTTGATCATGACCGTCAGATCGGCGGTCGTCAGACGAGCGATGGTCCGATAGATCTCCTGCATCGAGGGGCTGCGCCCGATCAGCGGCAGACGCTCTTCCGAGTCCCGCGGCTCCGGCACGCTGACCGTCGCTTCCGTCGGCTGCGCCAGCGCGCGCCCGACGACGCTGAGAAGTTCCTGCAAATCGAACGGCTTGGGCAGGTATTCGAAGGCGCCGCGTTGGGTGGCCTTGACCGCCGTCATCAGGGTGGACTGCGCGCTCATGACCACCACCCGCAGGTCCGGGCGGATGCGCTTGATGCGCGGGATCAGGTCCAGGCCGTTCTCATCCGGCATCACCACATCGGTGATGACCAGGTCGCCCTCCCCGTCTTCCACCCAGCGCCAGAGCGTGGCGGCATTGCCCGTACTGCGGACCTGATAGCCGGAGCGGCCCAAAGCCTGGGTCAGCACGGTGCGAATGGATCGGTCGTCATCGGCGATCAAAACGGTGGGCAAGGTCACTGATCGGCATCCTTTTCCGAGACGACCGGAAGATGAAGCCGGAATTCTGTCCGGCCGGGACGGCTGTTGACCTCGATCAGGCCGCCATGGTCGCCCACGATCTTGGCGACCAATGCCAAGCCGAGGCCACTGCCATAGGATTTCGAGGTCACGAAGGGTTCGAAGAGGTGCGGCCGGATATCTTCCGGAATCCCCGGGCCGTTGTCGCGCACCGCGACAAACAATGGCAGGTCAAGGCGTGTGGTGGAGCCTGGAATGGCCACCCGGACGCCTTGCTGGAAGCCGGTCGCAAGCGTGATTTCCGGCCGCCCGTTGCCGTTGCGTCCGTTGCCGACTTGGGTCATCGCCTCGGCCGCGTTCTTCACCAGGTTCAGGATCACCTGCACCAGTTGGTCGCGGTTGCCCCAGACGGGCGGCAGCGACGGATCATAGGTCTCGACGAAGCGGATATTGGCGCCGAAACCCGATTTCGCGAGTTTCCGGACATGTTCGAGCACGCGATGGATGTTCACCGCGGTTCGCGTGATCGGCTTTTCCCCGAACGCCTCCATGCGGTCCACCAGGGCGCGGATCCGATCCGCCTCGTCACGGATCAGTTCGGCCAGTTCGCGATCCGCCGGCCCGACGCTTTCTTCCAGCAACTGCGCCGCGCCGCGAATGCCGGAGAGCGGGTTCTTCACCTCATGTGCCAGGATCGCCGCCATCCCGGTGACGCTGCGCGCGGCCCCGCGAAACGCCAACTGCCGATCCAGCGAACGGGCCGCGGAGGCGTCCTGCAGGACCAGCAGCACCGCGCCCGGTTCCTCCGGCAGCGGGGAGCCCTGGACCGTGATACCGCGCTTTTGCAGCCGCGGGCTTTCCAGGTTGAGGTCGTGATCGGAGATCGTCGCCTCGGTGGTGCGCACCTGTTCTATCAGCAAGAACAGGGGGTTATCGAGCGGAATGAGGTCATTCAGCCGCAATTGCGACAGGCTGGCGACGGAGATGCCCAGGAACTGTTCGGCCGCGTGGTTGACATGGCGGAAGCGGTTCTCTCGATCCAGCAACACGACCGGGACCGGCAGCGCTCCAAGCACGGCAGCCGCGTCGGCCCCGCGCTGACGGGTGGCCATAAGACGCTCGGAGCGGTTAACGGCGGTGGTCATGCGGCCTCGGATTCCAGAGCCGCGGGCGACTCGGCTTGGGTGTCGGCGAGCGTGGTGATCCGGCGAATCGGCGCGCCGCCGGCAATTCGGGCGATCAGCGGATCGTAGAACATGTCGATCAGTCGCAGGACCGCAGCGGCGTCCGGCAACCGGTTCATGGTCGCACGGAATTCGGCCGATCCGGGCAGGCCGCGCGAGTACCAGGACAGGTGCTTGCGGGCCAGCCGCACGCCGGCGTTGTTGCCAAATTGGGTGAGCAACGCCGTGTAATGGTCTAGCATGATTTGCTTTTGTTCGACCAAAGTCGGTTCGTCCTGGCGGCTTCCGGTGCGCAGGTAATGCGCCACCTGGGCGGGAAACCAGGGCCTGCCGTAGCAGCCGCGACCGATCATGACCCCGTCCGCGCCAGAACGGCGGAGCGCGTCGGCGGCATCGTCCTCGGTCAGGATGTCGCCATTGGCGATGACCGGGATGGTGACGGCCTGCTTGACCTGACGGATGAAGTCCCAGTCCGCGGTGCCGGTGTAGAATTGCTGGCGGGTGCGGCCATGCACCGTGACCATGCGGATGCCGCAATCCTGGGCAATCCGCGCCAGACGCGGGGCATTCAGGCTCCCGTGGTCCCAGCCCATCCGCATCTTCAGGGTCACCGGCACGGAGACAGCCTTAACGGTTGCTTCCAGGATGGCGGCGGCCGCGACCTCATCGCGCATCAGGGCGGACCCCGCTGCCTGCCCGACCGCGACTTTTTTCACCGGACAACCGAAATTGATATCGATCAGGTCTGCGCCCTTCCCGGCGGCCAGGCGAGCGGCCTCGGCCATAGCGGAAGGGTCGCAGCCGGCGAGTTGCACGGCGGAGACGCCGCCGCAGCCATCGACCTCCGCCATGCCCATGGTTTTGGCATTTTCCCGGATCATGGCCCATGATGCGATCATCTCGGACACGACCATTCCCGCACCCAATTGCTTGGCCGTGCGACGGAAAGGAAGGTCGGTGACCCCGGACATCGGCGCCAGGATAACCGGCGTGTCGATCACGACGCCGCCGCCCAGGTCGATGGGCCCGAGGGCACAGTGTGTGATTTGTGAACTGCACTTGCCCATGATTTGGGCAAAGTAGCGCCACAGTCGGATTCGTGCAATGCACGGTCTGACGTCGCGGTGACGGGGACGTATCGGGGAAACATACGGAGACGCCCCCCATGGTTGACGCCCTGCGGCCGCCGTGGCCAAGGTGGGTTATGCGTATCGCTGTCATCCTGGTCGCCGCCGGAACCGGAAGCCGCTTCGGCGCCGAAACCCCCAAACAATTCCTCCCCCTGCTCGGCAAACCGGTCATCCGTCATGCGGCCGAGACCCTGGCGGACCATACCGCCCTGATCCAACCGGTTGGGGACACAGCCCCCATCGCCGCGGCCCTGGATGGTCTGGATCATCTGCCGATCGTGCCCGGTGGGGCCACCCGACAGGACAGCGTGCGGGCCGGGCTCGACGCTCTGCTTCCCCACGCTCCGGACATCGTCCTCGTCCACGACGCCGCTCGCCCGAACATCCCCGCCGGCACCATCGAGGCCCTTCTGGCGGCCCTGGAGCATCGTCCGGGCGCCATTCCCGCCGCGCCGGTCGCCGATACGCTGAAACGGGTCGTCGATGGCATCATCACCGAAACCGTCCCGCGCGATGGGCTGTTCCGCGCCCAGACGCCTCAGGCCTTCCGGTTCGCGACCTTGCTCGCGGCCCACCGGTCCGGATTGATCGGCGCGACCGACGATGCCTCCCTGTTGGAAGCGGCGGGCGAGCGGGTGGCGATCGTCCCGGGCTCGGATGACAACATCAAACTGACCTATCCCGACGACCTTGTCCGCCTGGAGCGCGCCATGTCCGCCGCCACATCCATTGGCCTGATCCCCCGCGTCGGCACCGGCTTCGATGTCCATGTGCTGGCCGCCGACCGCAAGCTGTTTCTGTGCGGCGTCGAAGTGCCGCACGACAAGGGGTTGGCGGGGCATTCGGACGCCGATGTCGGCATCCACGCGCTGTGCGACGCCATCTACGGCGCGCTGGCCGAGGGCGATATCGGCCGCCATTTTCCACCCAGCCAGGCGGAATGGAAGGATGTCGACAGCGCCCGCTTCCTGGCCCACGCCGCCAGCCGGATCGCCGCGCGTGGCGGCCGTCTGGCCAATGCCGACGTCACCCTGATCTGCGAACGCCCCAAGATCGCCCCCCACGCCGCCGCCATGATGGCACGCCTCGCCGATATCATGGGGGTCGCACCCGGTCTGATCTCGGTCAAGGCCACGACAACCGAACGGCTGGGATTCACCGGCCGCGGCGAGGGGATTGCCGCACAGGCCGTCGCCACGGTGCTGCTGCCTGGGTGAGCCGGCAACGGCATGCACAGATTTCCGGATCCGAAGAAAATTCTCCCCCTCCCCTTGCGGGAGGGGGTTGGGGGGAGGGGTTCCACGCAAGATTCATGCGGCTCTACCCCTCCCCCCAACCCCTCCCGCAAGGGCTACGGTTGTCGCACAAGTGCGGAACGACTTGCGAATCAGTCTTTTCTCCGAATCGATGCGCTGATCGGTTCAGGGATAGGGCGCACATCACATGATCGACGCTAAACTTGGGGGTTTTGGGGACAAGCGGCTGGCGCGGGTTGGC
>CALQHT020000006.1 GCA_943330455.2 Nitrosovibrio sp. Nv4
AGCACCTGTAATGCCTGCTGCCGCTGAGATTCGGTAAGACCAGCGATCCCGTCAAGCCACGCTTCGAATGCAGTCGCTTCCATGCTGCCCCCCCGCCGGTGGCATCCTAGCCGATTTCAACAAATACCGCTATAAGAGCCTTAATCAAATCGTAAGGACTCGGCAGTAGCGTCACCCTCACCCACTCACGGGCAAAAAAGGCAGGGACAAGATGGCCCTTAACACCCTAGACCTCACCCTCGGACCCGACGAAGCCTGCGCGGAGGTGACCATGTCACGTCGCCTGGCGGGGTTGGCCGCGGATGCGCTGGCGGACGGGTTTCCCTTCGTCGCGGAACATCTGAAGCATCTGGCGTTGTACGTGCTGGATGAGGCCGCCTACGCCAAGGGCATGCGCCCGACGGTGGAAGACGACCCCGACCTCGCGTGACGGTCGTTGCGTAGCAAGGCTACTTGGCCTGGCCGGATGGAAACACCCGGGTCACCAGTTCTCGTAGCGCGTTGAACACGCCCTCCACGCCGAACCCGGCGAGAAACGCGATGGTCGAGGCGGACAATGTCAGCCCCGCCAGCAGGTCCGTCGGCGGCTTGCCCGTTCCACCCCCGGTCGGCGGCGGCGCGCCGGAACTGAAGAACAGCCCGATACAGGTCCCCAGGATCACACCGAGGACCAGACGCACCAACCCCAGGACGCGATCATGCGGGGTCAGGGTGCTGGATCGGATTTTCATGTAGATATCGACGACCACATACGCCGCCGCCCCCAGGAAGGCGAAGATGACCGGCAGCAGGAAATTGCCGATCACCAGGATCCGCGGCGCGATCCGGTATTCGTGATCGTCGCTGGGCAGGCACTCGGTGGTCCCATTCTCGCAGGGAAGCGGCGGTGGCGAGGACTTCATGAACCCGGCCCCCCGGAACAGGCCGCCCGCGTCATGTCGCCAATTCTGCAGGTATCGCCACATGGCATTGGTCGATTCGCGAAACCCGGCCCGCAATTCGGCATCGCGGCTGCAAATCGCCAGTTGTTCGGGGTCTTCGTTCATCAGTCTCAGGCCCGGCCGGTCGGGGTGACCCGATGATTTCGCCTGGTGGTTTGAACCGGGGTCGGATTTTTCGGAACCGGGGCTCGGATGTTGCCTGGTCTTGGCTTTGTACTCCTCCGTCGGCAGCGACCTCGGTTCCGTTTCCAACCATGTCGCGCCATAGAGCATGCCGGGCCCGGACAGACGCGGTCCGCTCGGTTTCGGCGCCGGTGCCGACGCGGCGCCTGGCCAGAGGTGATCCCAAAAGCTTGGATGCTCGGCCGGCACCGGCGGCTTCGGCGGATTCTTCAGCGCATGATCGATCCAGGCCGCGAGAATCGCCGGTCGGTCGCAAAGATCGACGTTCAGGCCAACCGACATCTCGGCGCCACCAAGGGCGGCATCGTCGCCCGCCGCACCGGGCAAACCGGTCAACGTGACCAGCGGGATGCGGCGCCAGTCGGACGATTTGTCGGCGCGCGCCTCCAGTCGCTTCTTCTCGTTCTGCAACTCCGTCTTCTGCTTGCGCAATTCCTGGCGTGCGTCGACCAGATGCTTGCCGAGAGCGGCCTCGACGGAACGATAGACGGCGAGGCTGACGACCATCAGGGCCAGGATCATCATCGCCACGTTCAGAACCCGATGCCAGCGCGCGGCACTGAGCAGATTCGGAAACGCGCTGTCGGCGTATCCACGCCCGTTCGCGCCAAGGCTGCGGACGCCGCCCAGATACAGCTCTGTGTAGCCGATCGATCGGCTCGTGGCGGGCGCGCATTTGAGGGTCAGTGCGTCCCTCACCAGTTGCAGCAGCCCGAGTTCGGCCGACGAAAAATTGCGTTTTGGCCCCTCTCGCTGCATGTCGTTCAGGCCGGCGAGGATCGTGGGGAGCGCAACGTGGCCGCCGGTCGTGTTGGGGATTTTCAGGTCGCTGATGCTCTGGTCGGTTTTGCCGGTCACGAACTCCATCAGCATGAAGACTTCGTTCAGCAGCCGCCAACCGGGTCCGTTGGAATCGGATGATCTGTGAGTGGTCCAATCGTCACTTGCCATCACCAACTCCTCCGTCGATCGACCCCGTGCCCATTCGGATGCTCGCCTGGGTTGGTCGTTTCACCTTCCGGCGGAACCTCGCCCCGCACCGAGCGTCTGTATCGTGCCAGTCCCCGTCATCCGTCACCATGCCGCCGCATCAGCACCATGGTCCCACATCAACACGACCGAATAACAACCACAAGGCCGCCCACTAGCAATTCTCATGATGGCTGAATGCGATACACTCATCGTCATGCCCGGGCTTGACCCGGGCATCTGCATCAGCACGGACCATTGAAGTCGTTGTGTCTTTGGCCGTTGCGTGGGTTGCCGGGTCAAGCTCGGCGATGACGGTGAGGCTTGTACTCGATCGCACAACCCCGGTTCGCACCCGGCCGCTCCCTATCGCGACGGCAGGTTCAGCAGGCGTTTTGCCAGGATGTTACGCTGGATTTCGTTGGTCCCGGCCCCGATCGTCGTCATCCTCGCCATGTAGAACGGCGCCAGCAGGTCGATCTCCGCGCCGCCAAGCTCAAACGGACCGGCGGCGGCACCCAGCGCCCCTGCCCGTTCCAATGCAAACTCGGTGACGCGTTGCAGCGCCTCCATGCCGATGATCTTCAGGTAGGACACCTCATGGCCAAGCATTTCACCGCGACCGACGGCTTGGGCGTAGTGGCTGTAGAGGGTGGCCTGATCCAGCAGAGTCAGGCGGAGCCGCGTGTAGTCGTCGACAAAGCCCTGGTCGTCGAACAATCCCGCCGCCTGTGCCATCGCGGTCAGACGGTTGAACGCCATCAGGGGACGGTTGGGGCTGGCGACGCCCAGCCGCTCAAACCCCAGCACGGCCTTGGCGACCGTCCAGCCCTTGTTCAGTCCACCGACCAAATTGGTGGCGGGCACGCGGACATTGTCCAGGAAAACGTGGCAGAATTCCTCATCCCCGGCGATGTTGCGGATCGGGCGCCATTCGATGCCGGCCGTGTTCATCGGCGCGATGATGAAGCTCAGACCTTCCTGTTTCGGCTTGGTCGGATCGGTGCGGCACAGGATGTAGATATGGGTGGAATCCATCGCCAGCGACGTCCAGATCTTCTGGCCGTTGATGACGAAATCATCGCCGTCCGCGACCGCTGTGGTGGCGACACTGGCGAGGTCGGATCCCGCGTTGGGCTCGCTGTA
Source organism: Nitrosovibrio sp. Nv4 (assembly GCA_943330455.2). GTDB lineage: Bacteria > Pseudomonadota > Alphaproteobacteria > Acetobacterales > Acetobacteraceae > Rhodopila. The sequence goes on from CALQHT020000006.1 coordinate 3,240, forward strand.
GCCCTGGCACCAGATATGCTCGCAGGACAGGATTTTCGGCAGGTATTCGGCCTTTTGCGCGTCCGTGCCATAGCGCAACAGCACCGGCCCCAATTGCCGCACGCCCTGGTCGGGGGCGCGCCCGACGCCGTGGCGTTCCAGTTCCTCCACGTAGATCAGTTGTTTCGCCGGAGACAACGCCATGCCGCCAGCCGCCCGAGGCCAGGCCGGGGCGATCCAGCCGCGTTCGGCCAGTTTCAGGTTGAAGCCCCGCACCTCTGCCCACCGCACCCGGCGCGGCAGATGACGGTATTCCGGCGGATAGTGGGTTTCGAAGAAATCCCGCACCAGGGCGCGGAAATCGGCATCCGGCAGCGCATTCCACTCGGTATCGGGAGGCAATGACCGCACGCTGTCGTTAATGGCGGACCGAGTTTCATCCGTCGCCAGAACCGGGGCACGCTGGCTGGCAAAGCGCCGGCGGTGATGGTGCGCGGCCCCCAGCCAGGCCGACAGCACCAGGATTCGTTTGACGCACAGGCTCAGGTCCAGTTCGTCTGTGAAGCCCATGGCGCCGAACATCTGAATGCCCTCCCGCGCCACCAGCGCCGTCGCTTCCCCACTCCGCGCCTTCGTTCGGCTGGCGGCGACGGCACGGGCGGAGGGATCGGTGGTCGTGCCGGCGACGTCGATGGCATCGCGCAGGACGCCGCGTGCCAGTTCCAACTGCGCACCGCAATCCACCGCACGGTGCTGCAAGGCCTGGAAACTGCCGATCGTGGCGCCGAACTGCTTGCGGGTACGCAGATGCTCCAGGGTCATGTCGAAGGCAACGGTCGCGACCGCCAAGATCTCCGCGCTGGCCAGGATGGTGGTCAAGTCCAATGCGGCGGTCAGGATTGCCAAAGCGCGGTCCGTCCCGGCGAGGCGGTTGGCGTCCGGCACCCGAGCATCCGCAAACGTGACGGTGGCCGCAAACGTGCCATCGGCCAGGCGCTCCGCCACCACGGTCACTCCCGGCGAAGCAGCCGGGACCCACCACAATGCGATAGACGGACCTTGTTGCGCCGCAACGATGAACCCGTCCGCCCCGGCGCCCGCGTGCACGAAACGCTTGGTGCCGGTGATGACCGCGCTGGCACCGTCTGTCGTGGCGCGCGTGGCGCAGCGGGACGGATCGATGGTGTTGGTGTCTTCCTGCCAGGCAACGGCCGCGATGGTCTCGCCGGCCATCACCGCACCCAGCAGTTCGTCCCGCGCCGTGCCTGTGCAATCGCGCAGGATCGCCGTGGACAGCATGGCCGAACCGCTGAACGGCTCGGGGCATAGGCAGGTAGCCAGACCCTCGGCGATGGCGGCGGCCTCGGCCAGGCCCAAACCCATGCCACCATCGTCCTCGGCGATTAAGGTGCCGAACCAGCCGAGATCCGCCATCTGGCGCCAGAGATCGCGGGAAAATCCGGGTGGGTTGCCGCGTTGTTCGCGAATGCGCCGGAAGCTGGAATGCTGGGCGGTGAAGCGGCGAACATTGTCCCGGATGGCCTGTTCCGGAGTCTCGGCGGTGCTCAGAAGTTGGTCGTGCGGCATGGGTCGTTTCCTCCCCCGCCGCGCGCCATTCTTGTTCAGTCATCGATGGGCATCCGGCCGGCGGGCAAGGGGGAGTTTCCGCCTTCCCTCCCGCGCGCGCAACCGCCGCCCAACAGGCGACTCGGCCCCGGAAATCTACCCCCCGAGGCGATTGCCCAACGGGCGCGCCCAGCCGTGCGGGTCGGGCGCGGTGCCGTATTGGATGCCAACGATGGTGTCGTACAGCTTCTGCGTCAGCGCGCCGGTCTTGCCGTCGCCGATGACATAGCGCTCGCCCTTGTAGCCAAGCTCGCCCACGGGAGAGATGACCGCCGCCGTCCCGGTGCCCCACATTTCCAGGCGTCCCGCGCGCGCCGCCGCGGTGACCTCATCGATCGAGATCGGACGCTCCGACACGCGCATGCCCCAGTCGCGCAACAGGGTCAGGACGGAATCGCGGGTGATCCCAGCCAGGATGGCGCCGTTCAGCGGCGGCGTGATCACCTCGTCGTCGATTTTCAGCATGATGTTCATCGTGCCGACCTCATCGAGGTATTTGTGCTCGACGCCGTCCAGCCACAGCACCTGTGTGTAGCCGGCCTTCTGGGCTTCCTCCGCCCCGAACAGGCTGGCGGCGTAGTTGCCGGCGGTCTTGGCCGCGCCCAACCCGCCCTGCACGGCACGGACATATTTGTCCGACGCCATGATCTTCACTGGGTTCATGCCTTCCTTGTAGTAGGCGCCCACCGGCCCGACGATCACGTAATACAGATAGGTGTGGGACGGATGCACGCCCAGGAACGTCTCCGTCGCGATCACGGTCGGCCGAATATACAGCGACGTCCCCGCCAGGTTCGGCACCCAACGCTGATCGACTTCGACCAGAGCGCGGATGGATTCCTCGACCATCGCCGGGTCCATCTCCGGGATACACAGATAATGCGCGGACCGGTTCAGACGGCGGGCGTGATCGCCGGTGCGGAACAGACGGATCTGCCCATCCCGGCCACGGAATGCCTTCAGCCCGTCGAAGATCGCCTGCCCGTAATGGAGCACGCAGGTGGCGGGATCGAGCGTGAACGGCGCGTAGGGCTCGATCCGCGGGCTGTGCCAGCCTTTGCCCTCGTCATAGTTCATCATGAACATGTGGTCGGAGAAGACCGTGCCGAAGGTCAGCGTCTCATCAGCGGGAGGCTGCTTGGGGTTCGTCGTGCGGGTGATCGAGATCTGGGTCACTGGTTTCTCGCAGTCTGCGGATGGGGTGTTAAGGTCACGTTACGCCAGGGTGGCGCTGTCTCACAACCGCCCGTCCTGTCGCTGGGTCCGAACCAAAGGTTGTGCGATCGAGCACACACCTCACCGTCATTGGCGGACTTGATCCGGCAACTCGCCCCCCGCCGTTGAAGCGAGGGTTGCCGGGTCGAGCTCGGCAATGACGCTGAGACATTTACGCGATCCCGCGACTTTGGGTCGCACCCACCAACAGGTCGTTGCCCCGGCCGCGCTCTTGCTGCAAACAAGGGCACGGGATGACCCGCGCGTGGCACGGTTGGGAAACCACGGCGCTTACCTAGCCAAGGAGAGAGCACGTGCCCGGTCCGGCGCGCGGCGGGGCCGCGACCATCAAGATCACCGATGTTGCCGCGGCCGCCGGGGTTGCCCCCATGACCGTTTCCCGCGTCATCAACACCCCGGATCGCGTCTCGCCCGAGACAACGGCCAGGGTCCGCGCGGCCATCGAAAAACTGGGCTACGTGCCGAACCTGATTGCCGGCGGGCTGTCGTCCCGCCGGTCCCGCATGGTCGCCGCGATCGTTCCCACCATCGCGCATCCGATGTTTGCCGGCCTGGTGCAGGCGTTCACCGACACGATGCGGGAGGCGGGGTATCAGGTCATGCTCTCGCTCAGCGGCTACGACAATGTCGACGATGAGGCGCTGTTCCGCGCCCTGCTGGGCCGGCGCCCGGATGCGATGCTGGTGACCGGGGCGGCCTACACGCCGGCGGCCTGGCAGTTGCTGATCGACGCCCATATCCCGGTCGTGGAAGTGTGGGAGGTCACCGCCAAGCCGATCGACATGCTGGTCGGCTTCGACCACGCGGAGCTGGGCGCGTCCGTCGCGGCTTACTTTCTCGCCAAGGGGCACACGCGCTTCGCCGCGTTCTCGGCGGCGGATGCCCGCGCGGTCGCTCGCACCCGGGGCTTCGTCGAGGCCGCGAAGCGTGCGGGCGGAGAGATCGTGGCAACCGTCACCGTGCCGGCACCAAGCACGATCGCCGCGGGGCGAGAGGCGTTGCGAGGCATGCTGCCGGATCTGACCGAGCGGACCGCGCTGTTTTGCAGTTCCGATCAACTCGCCTTCGGGGCCATGACCGAAGCCCGGCTACAAGGCGTCGCGGTCCCGGATCTTTTGTCGGTGTGCGGATTTGGCAATTTCGAACTCAGTTCGGCCAGCGAACCACCGTTCACGACCGTGCATGTGGAGGGTGTGGAAAGCGGCCGCACCGCCGCGGACCTGTTGCTGCGGCGACTGGCAGGGGAAGCGCCGCGCGATGTCGATCGCATCCGGGTGCCGTTTCACGTCGTAGAGCGGGCGTCCACGTGATGGGATGAGCTAACGGGCGCAACGATCGATCGCAACGATCGGCCGATCATTGGATAATGGCAGCCCTTTTTCCGATTCCGCACTGCACCAAAATCCGCTAGGTTGTTTGATATCAGGGAGAATGCCGCATGGATTACGTCGAAGCCGGGGGCCTACGCGTCGCCAGCACTTTGCTCAATTTCGTCAATGATGAGGCGCTTCCCGGCACCGGCCTCTCCTCCACCGCCTTCTGGCAAGGTTTCGCCGCCATGCTCGGCGACCTGGCCCCGCGCTGCCAGGCGCTGATGGACAAGCGGGCCTCGCTACAGAAGCAGATCGACGCATGGCACCTGGCCAATCGCGGCAAGCCCATCGACCAGGGCGACTACCTGACCTTTCTGCGTGGCATCGGCTACCTGCAAGCCGAACCCGCCGATTTTGGCGTGGGCACCACCAAGGTCGATCCGGAAATCGCCGCCATGGCCGGTCCGCAGTTGGTCGTGCCGGTGACCAATGCACGCTACGCCCTGAACGCCGCCAATGCCCGCTGGGGCAGCCTTTACGACGCCCTTTATGGCACCGATGCGATCCCGGAAGACGATGGCGCGACCCGCGCTGGTGGTTTCAACAAGATCCGCGGCGACCGGGTGATCGCCCGCGCCCGCGCGATCTTGGATGAGGCCGCGCCCCTCGCCACCGGCAGCCACGCCGATGCCACCTTCTACGCTCTGGAAGGCGGCGCACTGGTCGTGACCCTGGGCGGCGACCAAACCGGTTTGCGCGATCCCGCCCAATGCGTCGGGTATCGAGGCGCCACCGACGCGCCATCGGCGATCCTGCTGAAGCACAACGGCCTGCACATCGAGATCGTCATCGACCGCTCTCACCCGATCGGCAAGGACGATCCCGCCGGCGTGGCCGATCTGGTGCTGGAATCGGCGCTGACGACCATCCAGGATTGCGAGGACTCCATCGCGGCCGTCGATGCGGACGACAAGGTGCTCGCCTACCGCAACTGGCTGGGCCTGATGAACGGCACGTTGGAGGACACGTTCGAAAAATCCGGGCGGATGATGACCCGCAAGCTGAACGCCGATCGGCAATACACCAAGCCGGCCGGCGGGTCTCTGTGGCTGTCTGGACGCAGCGTCATGCTGATCCGCAATGTCGGGCATCATATGTATACGGATGCGGTGCTGGATGCGGCCGGGCGGGAAATCCCGGAAGGATTTCTGGACGCGGCCGTTACCTCCCTGATCGCGATGCACGACCTGAATGGCAAGGGACATATCAAGAACAGCCGAGCGGGTAGTGTTTATATTGTGAAGCCGAAGATGCATGGGGCGGAGGAGGTGGCGCTCACCAACGCCCTGTTCGCTCGCGTCGAGGACATCCTGGGCCTGGCTCGCAACACCCTGAAAATGGGCATCATGGATGAGGAACGGCGGACCTCCGGCAATCTGAAGGCCTGCATCCATGCCGCGAAGGACCGGGTGGTATTCATCAACACCGGCTTCCTGGATCGCACGGGCGACGAGATGCACACCTCGATGGAAGCGGGGCCGATGATCCGCAAGAACGAGATGCGCAACACCGCCTGGATCAAGGCGTATGAGGATCAGAACGTCGATATCGGTCTGCAATGCGGGTTGCGCGGCCGCGCGCAGATCGGCAAGGGCATGTGGGCGGCGCCGGACCGGATGGCGGATATGCTGGTGCAGAAGATCGGCCATCCGCGTGCCGGGGCGAACACCGCCTGGGTTCCCTCCCCGACCGCCGCGACGTTGCATGCGCTGCACTACCACCAGGTTTCGGTCGCCGATCGTCAGACAGAGATTGCGTCGCGGGCTCGGGCGCCGATCGGCGATCTGCTGACCATTCCGGTGGCCGATAGGCCGAACTGGTCGCCGGACGATGTGCGCCAGGAGCTGGACAACAACTGCCAGGGCATTCTGGGGTATGTGGTGCGCTGGATCGACCAGGGGATCGGTTGCTCCAAGGTGCCGGACATTCACGATGTCGGGCTGATGGAGGATCGCGCGACGTTGCGGATATCCTCCCAGCACATCGCCAACTGGCTGCATCACGGCGTGGCTTCAGAAGCCGAGGTCATGGAGGCGATGCAACGCATGGCGCGGGTGGTGGACCGGCAGAACGCGGGCGATGCGGCGTATCGACCGATGGCGCCAGCATTCGACGGCCCGGCATTCCAGGCGGCATGCGACCTGGTGTTCGACGGACGCAAGCAGCCGAACGGCTATACCGAGTTCGTGCTGCACCGCCGCCGGCGCGAAGCCAAAGCGGCGGGGTAACCTCTGGATCGACCGGGCGGCCGGTTTGGCGCAATGCCAACCGGCCGCGCGGAGACCGACACGGGGCGCAGCGTTCCGCTTGCCGTGGCCCCCCAAGCAAGTGCAGGTTCATGCGCCATCTCGGCCGGGAGCCACGCATCCATGACCCTGACCACCTGCATTCGGCACGCCACGCTTGGCATCTTCCTGCTCTGCGCCATGCCCGGCCAGGCCGAAACCGTGCTTCGCCTGGGCGAGACCGCCACGGTCATGGTCACCCCCGACGAGCTCGCCACCACGATGCGGGTCGAGGCGTCGAGCGCGTCGGCCGCGGATGCCCAAAATCGCGTCAACACGGTCATGCGCGATGCCTTGGCCCTGGCTCGTCAGAACCCAGCCATCACCGTTTCGACGGGTGGATACAACGTCTGGCGCAGCGGCCCGACGCCGCAGGACCGGACGGAGCGCTGGCAGGCCACCCAGAGCCTGACCTTGACCAGCCTGGACGGCCCGCTGCTGCTCACCCTGGTTGGCGAATTGCAGAAGAAGGGCATGGTCACGAGTGGCCTGGGTTGGCGCTTGTCCCGCCAAACCCATCGCACCGCCTACAAGGAAGCCACAAAGCAGGCGTTGAGCGCATTGCGGGGGCGAGCCGAGGAAGCGGCTGCCCTGCTCGAACTGCGGTTCGCCAGCTTCAAGGAAATCAGCATCGACAACACCGCGCCCACGCCGACCGCGCGCATGATGCCGGCGCCGATGGCCGCGTCGGCGATGGAGGCCGGTCCGCCGCCCAGCGTCGCGGCCGACGATGTGCCGGTCAGCGCCACCGCGCAGGCCGACGCGATCCTGATGCCGCGCTGAGCGATGTCCTGGTCCGGGAGCAATCGCAACTGGTCCGGCTCCGGTGTCCCCGGCGCCGTGCAAGGCGGGCCGGACACCGACCGGGCCAAGGTCGTCGTATCGTTTGGCAATGCGGCCGCGCCATCCCCGCCCGCCGCGGTGCCGACGGGTTCCGAGGCCACCACGCTCGATACGCTGCGCACCCTGGCGCACCAGACCTATGCGCTCGGCGATCTACACCAAGCCCACGAAATCCAGCGCCGCGTCATCGCCGATGCCAAGGCGTTGGGTGTACGGGCCGCCGACGATTATCTGTTCCTGGGCCTGATGCTGTACGGCATGAAACGGCTCGATGATGGGATCGTCGCCTTGCGTGACGGTCTGTCCGTCGCGCCGGACAACGCCGCCTTGCATGAAAATCTGGGCGTCTTCCTGCTTGGGGTCGGCGATATGGCTGGTTCGATCAGCGCCTGCGAGCGCGCGCTTGCCTGCGGTTCGGACAGCCCGAACGTGCATGACTGTCTGGCCGACGCCTACAACCGGATCGGGCGGTTGGACCTGTCCGTGGAGTCGGGGCGAGCCGCCCTGGACGCGAAAGATCGAAAATTCGGCTCGCGGGCGCCATTGGTCGGGATCCCCGACGGTCTGCCGCCGATGTTCAATACGCTGAACCCATCCGAAAACGTGATCGCCTACTGCCTTTGGGGCAATGAACCGCGCTATCAGGTGCCTCTGCTGGAAAATGCGCGGATCCAGCCGCATCTGTTCCCGGCGTGGTCGATCCGCGTCTACCACGATGCGACGGTGAACCAGTCCTATCTGGCCACGCTGGCCAGCCGCGGCGTGCAGTTGCGCGAAATGCGGCTGCCGGACGGCCAACCCGTCCATCGCAAATTGCTGTGGCGGTTCGACGTGGTGTCCGATCCTTCCGTGAAGCGATTTCTGTGTCGTGACGCCGATTCGCTGCTGACCGTGAAGGAGCGCGTGGCGGTCGATGCGTGGCTGCAATCGCGCTACTATTTCCACGCGATGCGGGATTGGTACTCGCACACCGATCTGCTGCTGGCCGGCATGTGGGGCGGGGTCGGCAACATCCTGCCCGACCTGCCCACCTTGTTGCAGGCCTACACCGCCTGGCGGATCGAAACCGACCATGTCGATCAGGACGTGCTGGCGGAAAGCGTCTGGGCGACGATCCGCGGCTCGGTCCTGATCCATGACAGCATCTTCGCCCCCTGCCTGGGCAGCGTGCCGTTCCCTCCGTTCGGTCAATTGCCGCCGGGGTTCCATATCGGTCAGAACGCGTTCCTGCATTTCGCGCCAACACCCTGAGCGAACATCTTTGGCCCGCTCTGTGACCTCGGGTGCCCGGAGCGGCGTCACCGTCCAGCGTTCCCAGGGCTGACGACTACCACTCAGTGCCAGCAGATAACGCAACAAGAGCCATGAGAATTGCTGTTGGTTATCCCTTGAGGCCGCATTTCGTGTAGCGTGGCGCGATGCATGTGCGAATCCTGCTCCTGGGCGGTCTGTTGGTGTCAGGCGTCGCCGCCACCGGGCTATCCGGTTGGTGGTGGCTGACATCGGAGCAGCCGTCATCCGAAACCGAGTTGCCAATACTGCCCACCCCGCCGCTGCCCTGGCGCATCAGCCAGGCGCCGGAATACGAATTGTGCCTGGCCACGCTGACCGAGGAGCCATCCCAAGCCATCGCGCTGGCCGAGTCCTGGAAAGCCCGTGGCGGCGGCGATGCCGCGACGCATTGCGAGGCGCTCGCCCAGGTCGCCAGTGGCAACCCGTCGTCCGGCGCAACCCTGTTGGAAACCATCGCCCTCGGCCCCGCGACCGAGCCGACCGTGCGGGCGACGGCGCTCAGCCAGGCGGTCCAGGCACGCCTACTCGCCAAGCAACCCGCGCGAGCCCTGGAACTGGCGAGCGAAGCCCTTAGACTGACCCCCGCCAGCCCCGATCTTCTGATCCAACGTGCCACCGCCGCCAAGGCCCTCGGCCGGCGTGACCTGGCCATCGAGGACCTGACCAAGGCCCTGTCCCTCGACCCCACCCGGGCGGATATCCTGGTGCTGCGCGCCAGCGTTCTGCGCGCGCTGGGGCGCCTGGACCCCGCGGCGAAGGACCTGGAACAGGCGATATCGCTGGCCGCGGACGATCCGGAAATCCTGCTGGAACGCGGTATTTTGCGGCAAAGGATGGGAAACGTGACCGGCGCCCGCGCCGATTGGAACCGTATCCTGGAGCTCGATCCGGATAGCGAAGCTGCCGACCTTGCCGAACAGAACCTCGCTCTGCTGGAAGCAGGCCCGCCGCGACGTTGACAATCCGGCGACCGGGTGAGGCCGGGGCCGCTTCTGTCGTCGAAAACCCATGACATTGCGCATGGCGTGTTGCTTCGCGAACCGGAAAGCGACTAGATTCAGCGTTAACGAGACGATCACGTCCGCAAGAACGCCGCCCTGGAGTCCCGGAGCGAAGCGAGGAGGTTACGCACGTATGACAAGGAATATCCTGTCCAAACGGGACGCCACGCGACGCAAGCTATTGAAGTTCGGTGCAGCCGCGTCGGTGCTTCCCTGGGTCCATATTCGTACCGCGGGCGCCGCTGGCAAATTGAACGTGTTCTTCTGGGATCATTGGGTCCCGGCGGGCAATGTCGCGATCAAACGACAAGTTGCCGCCTGGGCCGAGAAAAACAAGGTCGAGACGAATGTCGACCTGATTACCTCGGTCGGCCAGAAGACTCTGTTAACGATCAACGCCGAGGCACAGGCCCGTCGCGGCCACGACCTGATCACCATTTCGAACTGGAACGTTCGCGATCACGCCGAAAAGCTGGAACCGGTTACCGCGGTCGTGAAACGGCTGGAGGGCCAATATGGTCCGGCGGACCGGGTGTCGAACTACCTCGGGAAATACAAGAACGAGTGGCTTGGCGTTCCTTCCAGTTGGGGCACCCAGAACAAGGGACCCGCGGCGCGCATCAGCATGATGAAGGAATTCGCGGGCATCGACTTGGTGAAGATGTATCCTGCGGCCGACATGCCGGAGACCGCGGAAGCCAAAGGCTGGACGTTGGATGCCATGCTTAAGGCGGCGGAAGCCTGCTTCAAGGCGGGTAAGCCATTCGCCATCGGCCTCGGCACGACCGCCGACAACGTCGACACCGCCGGGTCCATCTTTGCTGCCTATGGCGCCGAACTGGTGGATGCCAATGGCAAGCTGGCCATCAAGTCGGATGCGGTTCGTCAGGCTCTGGAATATGCCACGCAACTCGTAAAATGGCTGCCGCCGGAAGCGCCGAGCTTCGATGATGCGTCGAATAATCGCGCGTTGATCTCGGGGCAGACGGCCTTGATCTGGAACCCTCCGTCGGCTTGGGCGGTGGCATTGCGCGACGCGCCGGCGGTGGCTGCCGATACCTGGCACTTCCCGGCGCCGATGGGACCGAAGGGCCGGTTCATGCCGCACAGCATGAACTTCTTCGGGATCTGGGAGTTCTCGCCGAACAAGAGTGCGGCCAAGGAATTGGCCGAACACCTGATGCAGGCGGAAAACGTGGACGAGCGGTCGGTCGCGGTGATGGGCTTCGATCTGCCCCCGTTCCAGAAAATGGCCGCGGCCAATGTGTGGGACAAGATCGGCCCGCCGGAAGGCACGGTCTATAACTACCCCGTCCGCAAGCAGCACGACCAGGTTGAGCATCTGGCCATGATGCCGGCACCGCCGGAAATCGCCGTGCAGATGTATAACCGCGGCACGCTGCCCACGATGTTTGCGAAGATCAAGTCGGGCCAGACGATCCCACAAGTGATCGCCTGGGCGACGGAAGAAATCGAAGGCTTTCTGAGCTGACCGGCCCCTGCCCTTCCGGTCCGATGCACACCGGGACGGAAGGGCAGGACTACCGCGTCATCGTTTCCTGACGGAGACCCATCATGGCAGACACGACCGGCGTTGCCGCTATCGGCATAGGCCAAGGCAGCGTCAATCCAGTGCCCCGACGCGTGGGCAGCCTGGCCAAACTCGGACGGCGAAAATCGGCGATCGCCGTCCTGTTATGTGTGCCGTTGATGGCCATTATCTTCGGCCTGAAGCTGTGGCCGACCTTGTACGGCATCTATCTCAGCATGCTGAACCGGAAGATGACCGAGTTCATCGGGCTCGATAACTTCATCTTCCTGCTGGGACGCAACACGTTCCAGATGGTGATGTTCCAGTCCTGCCTGTTCGCCATCAGCGCCGTTATCTTCAAGGCGACCTTGGGATTTGTCCTCGCGCATCTGATGCACAACATCCATGGCCGCAACGAGCGCATGTGGCGCGGACTGTTGCTCGTCCCTTGGGTGATCCCGCTCTCGCTGTCGACCCTGACTTGGTGGTGGCTGCTCGATCCGTCCTATTCGGCGTTCAACTGGACGTTGGAATGGATGGGGTTCAGCAAGATCTCCTTCCTGGGGGAGGCATGGAACGCCCGGATCGTGGTGATCCTTGTCAATACCTGGTTCGGTGCGCCGTTCTTCATGATCATGTATCTCGCCGCGTTGAAGTCGGTGCCGGAGCAACTGTATGAGGCCGCCTCGATCGACGGTGCGAATGCGTTCCAGAAGCTGATCTACGTGACCTTGCCGATGATGCGGAACATCATTTCCATCACGGTCCTGTACAGCCTGATCGTCACCTTCGCCGACTTCGATATCGTCCGCATCCTGACCAACGGCGGTCCGCAGGATTCGACGCATCTGTTTGCGACCTATGCGTTCACCGTCGGTATCCAGTCCGGCAACATTCCACGCGGCGCGGCCGTCAGCCTGTTCATGCTGCCGATCCTCGCCACCTTCGCCTTCCTGATCCTGCGCGGCGTGAACAAGCGGAACAAGGAGATCAACTCGTGAGCGCCACAACGGCCGACAACGCGGCCCGGGCCCGTGCCTCCGCCAAATCCGGCAGCCTGACCCGTCAACGGCGATGGTCGCTGTGGGGCAGTTACGCCGCGCTCACTGTCTTCGTGATCATGTTCCTGACCCCACCATTTTATATGGTCATGACCAGCCTGAAGACCTCGGCCGAGATTTCGGCCGAGAAGGGCAATCCCTGGCTGGTCCGGGACGCCACCTTGCAGAACTTCGTGGAGCTGGCCAGCAGTTCCAGTTTCCAACGCTTCTTCTTCAATTCCGCCTGGGTCACCGCCCTGGTCGTGATCATCAGCATGTCGATCGCGATCCTGGCCGCGTTCAGCCTGTCCCGCATGGGCTTCAAGGGCAGCCAGACGATCGCGACCGGTGTGTTCCTGACCTATCTGGTGCCGCCGTCACTGCTGTTCATTCCGCTGTTCCAGATCGTCGGCTGGCTTAACCTGATCGACAGCACCTGGGTTCTGGTGCTGCTGTTCCCGACATTGGCGGTGCCGTTTTGCACCTGGATCATGATCGGTTACTTCGGCTCGATCCCGAAGGAACTGGATGAGGCAGCGCTTATCGACGGGGCGGGCTATATGCAGATCCTGTTCCTGATCTTCATCCCGGTCGCCCTTCCGGGCATCATCGCCGCGACGATCTTTGCCTTCACAGTGGGATGGGGCGCGTTCCTCTACCCGCTCGCGTTCCTTTACAAGGGCGACCAGTTGGTTTTGACCGTCGGCATCGTGTCCGAACTGATCCGAGGCGACGTGTTCGCCTGGGGCAAGATCATGGCCGCATGCGTCATCGGGGCGCTGCCACCCATCCTGATCTACACATTCCTCATGGACTACTACATCGCCGGGCTCACCGCTGGCGCCACCAAGGGATAAGCAAAAATGGCCCAAGTTTCTCTTCGTAATATCGTTAAAGAATACGACGGCGGTGTCCAGGCGGTAAAAGGGATCGAGCTTGAGATCGCCGATCACGAGTTCGTCGTCCTGGTCGGCCCGTCGGGATGTGGCAAGTCCACCACGCTTCGCATGATCGCGGGCCTGGAAGAAATCAGCGGCGGCGAGATCTGGATCGATGGCGATATCGTCAACGACGTGCCGCCGCGCGACCGCGACATCGCCATGGTGTTCCAGAACTACGCGCTGTATCCACATATGAGCGTGTTTGAGAACATGGCGTTCGGCCTGAAGCTGCGGAAATTCCCCAAGGACGAGATCAAGCGCCGGGTCGACGACGCCGCCCGCATGCTGGACATCACGCCGCTGCTGGATCGCAAGCCGCGCGCCCTGTCAGGCGGCCAGCGCCAGCGCGTTGCCATGGGACGCGCCATCGTGCGCAATCCAAAGGTCTTTTTGTTCGACGAACCGCTGTCGAACCTGGACGCCAAGCTGCGCGTGCAGATGCGGACCGAGATCAAGAAGGTCCACCAACTCGTTCCCACCACGACAGTCTACGTGACGCATGATCAGGTGGAGGCGATGACGCTCGCCGATCGCGTCGTGGTGATGAATCACGGGATTATCGAGCAGGTTGGCGCGCCGCAGGAACTTTACCATCACCCGGCGACGCGGTTCGTGGCCGGCTTCATCGGCTCACCGGCGATGAATTTCCTGCCTGTCCGCGTGATCGATGAATCTGGCCTGAAGGTGCAGCTCGGCGATGGCACCAAACTGGCCGTGCCGCCCGCGCGTGTCGCGCGTTACAGCCCGCACACGGGCAAGACCATGACCCTGGGTATCCGGCCGGAGCATCTGACCGAGACCCATGCGACCGAGAAGCCGGGCGTGCAACTGATGCATGCTCCCGTCGATGTGGTGGAGCCGATGGGGATGGAAACCCTGGTGCATTTCTTTATCGAAACCGTCCCGGTTTGCGCCCGGGTCGATCCGTCCACGGTTGCTCGCCCTGGTGAACGGCTGCCATTGGCCGCGGATATGAACAACATGCACCTGATCGACGATCAGACGAACCTGGTCGTTTGATGGGCTAACCGGGAGGCGGGGTTCCGGGCCAGAGCCCCGCCCATCCTGGTTGACCCCCAGCCGCCCGAGTGGGAACATTCCCCCGAAACGTCCCGCGAAGAACCGGCACCATGGATCACCCTCTTCCGACCAGTCCCACAACAGGCTGGCAGCCCGAACTCGACGAGTTGGCCGAACGCAAGCGCATCGCCCAGGAAATGGGTGGCGCCGAACGGATTGCGCGCCAGCATGCCGGGGGCCGATTGACGGTCCGGGAGCGGATCGACCAGTTGCTCGATCCAGCCTCGTTCCTGGAGATCGGCTCGATCGCGGGCAAGGCAAAATACGACGAAACCCAGCGGAAGATGGTCGACTTCATGCCGGCCAACGGCGTGTTCGGCCGCGGCAATATCGACGGCCGCCCCGTGGTGATATTCGGGGACGATTTCACCGTCCGCGGCGGATCGGCCGATGCGTCGATCAAGGGCAAATACCAGATGCCCGAACACATGGCCGGCGAATATCGCATCCCGCTGATCCGCATGATCGAGGGCTCCGGCGGTGGCGGATCGGTCAAAACCATCGAGACCACCGGTCATGCCAACCTGCCCGGCGGCATCGGCCAAAGCTCCGGCCTGTGGCTGTGTGCCCAGAACATGGGCAAGGTGCCGGTCGTGGCATTGGGGCTTGGCTCGGTTGCAGGGCTGGGCGCGGCCAGGCTTGCGGCGAGCCACTACTCGATCATGGTCCGCGAAACCTCCGCCGTGTTCGTCGCCGGCCCCCCGGTCGTGGAGCGGTTGGGCGAAAAGCGCACCAAGATGGAACTGGGCGGCCCGGAAGTGCAGATCCGCGCCGGCACCATCGACGATGCCGTCGAGTCGGAACAGGAGGCATTTGAACGAACCCGCCGGTTCCTGTCTTATCTGCCAAGCTCGGTCTGGGAACTGCCGCCGCGCGGACCTCGGTCGGATGATCCGGAACGGCGGGAGGATTGGCTGATTTCAGCCATTCCCAAGGACAAGCGCAAAGCCTACAGCATGCGCAAGATCATCGAAGCCGTCATGGACAAAGGCAGCTTCTTCGAGATGTCCAAGGGCTTCGGCCGCAATATCATCACCGGATTCGCCCGATTGGATGGGTGGCCGGTGGCGGTGCTGGCCGGCGATCCTCTGTATGGTGGCGGGGCCTGGGGGGCTGCCGCGTCCCGGAAAATCACCCGCTTCGTCGATCTGGCCCAGACGTTTCATCTGCCGATGGTGCATCTGGTGGATTGCTTCGGCTTCGCGGTCGGACTGGAAGCGGAATCGACCGGCACGATGCGCCACGCCGTCACCGCGGTCAGCGCCATCCACCAATCCACCATCCCCTGGTGTCCGGTTATTATCCGCAACGTCTTCGGCGTCGGCGGTGGCGCGCATGTGCCGCACACACAGACCCCGATCCGCTATTCCTGGCCGTCCGGCAACTGGGGATCCCTGCCGTTGGAAGGCGGCGTGGAAGCCGCCTATCGCGCCGAGATCGCGGCTGCCGACGATCCGGCTGCCAAACTCACGGAAATCGAGGAGCGGTTGCAGATGATGCGCTCCCCCTTCCGATCGGCCGAGGCATTCCTGATTGAGGAAATCATCGACCCACGCGACACCCGCCCGTTGCTGTGCGAGTGGGCCAACCTGGCAGCCCCGCTGCGCACGCCCGGTCAGTCGTTCTTTACCATGCGACCCTAGTGGTCCGTGTCATTGATAATAAAAGGGGCGGGGCTTGGATCCCTCCCACGGTCATGCCGGCATCCACGACTTTCGCCCGTGGACAGCAAGGCAGTCGTGGATGGCGGGTCTGCACCCGCCATAACGGTGGGAGAGATCCGCGCCACGCTCCCCTCAAAATCAACCACTAAGTCGTCGTTGCACCGGACAGAATAGATGCCCTTATCCTCCTACCGTATTCTGCAAATCGGCTCCGGTGTCGGGCTGGATTACTGCGGCAAGCTGTTTGCCGATTTTGGTGCCGATGTCATCAAGCTGGAACCCGACGGCGGCGATCCATTGCGGGCATTCCCACCGATCGTGGAAAACGGTGAGAGCGGGTTGTTCGCCTGGCTGAACACCAACAAGCGCAGCGTGACCGACACCCCGCAAACGATCGCCGCCCTGCTGCCGGGCGCCGACATTCTGCTGGATGGGCGTCCACCGGCCGAGATCGAAGCCTCCGCCCTCACGCATGACCGCCTGCACACCGAACATCCGGGGCTGGCCATCACCGCGGTTTCCTGGTTCGGCGACAGCGGCCCCTATCGCGATCATGCCGCGACCGAGTCCCTGGTGCGCGCTCTTGCCGGCCTGGTCATGCTGACCGGCCCGGCCGAGGGACCACCCATCCTGGCCACCGACAACCAATCCGCCATCGTCGCTGGTCTGGCCGCCTTCATCGCCTCGGCCGGCGGGTTGTACGGCCGAGCGCGGGGGGCTCGGCGGTTTGCGGTCAGCCTGCACGAAACCGCGGTCAATATCGCCGAATATGAGGCCGCGGTTGCATGGGACCTGGGAGGCTCTCGCAAGCGGCCGGGCGTCAACCGGTTCGGGCGCAACTACCCGGTGGGCATTTTCCCGACGAAACAGGGCATGATCGGAGTCACCATCGTCACGCCAGGGCAATGGCGCGGCATCTGCGCCATGATGGGCATGCCCGATCTTGCTCGCGAGCCTCGGTTTTCGTTGCAGACCGACCGGCTGAAATACGCCCACGAAATCGACGCCCTGTTCGCCCCGATCTGGCTGACGAAGACCGCCGAGGAATGGTTCCGCCTCGGCCTGGAATCCAAGCTGCCGATGGCGGTCGTGCCGACCATGGCGGAACTGTTGGAACAGCATGTGCACCGCGAACGAGGCGCCTTCGTCCCGGTCCGCATGGGTGAGATCGGGTTCGAAGGCCCGATTCTGCCACAGCATTTGACCCGGACGCCGCCGCGTCAGGGCGGTGAGGCCCCCAAGGCGGGGGAAGATCACGCGCTCTGGTCGATCTCCCCCTCCCCTCGCCCGTCCGGTCCCGCACCGGAAGGGTCGTTGGCCTTGGAAGGTCTGCGCATCATCGACCTGACCATGGGATGGGCCGGCCCGACCGCGGCGCGCCATTTGGCCGATCTGGGCGCGGAGATCATCAAGGTCGAAGCCTGCCAGTATCCCGACTGGTGGCGCGGCACCGATCTGCGGGCTCAGTTCATCGCCGAACAGCGCTACGAGAAGATCCCCTGGTTCCAACTGATGAACCGCAACAAAAAGGGCGTGACGCTCGACCTTGCGCGTCCCGAGGGTGCGGACCTGCTGAAGAGGCTGGTCTCGACGGCGCATGCGGTCATCGAGAACTATTCCAGCGAGGTGCTGACCAAACTCGGCCTCGACTACAGCGTGTTGAAAGACGTCCGGCCCGGCCTGGTGATGGTGTCGATGCCGGCGTTCGGCTCGAACAACGCCTGGTCGTCCTGTCGTGCCTATGGATCGACCTTGGAACAAGCGTCGGGACTGCCGATGGTGACGGGCTTCCCGCATCACCCCCCCACCATGAACCAGACCGCCTACGGAGATCCGATCGGCGGGTTCAACGCGGCGGCCGCCCTGATCACCGGCTTGTTGCATCAGCAACGCACCGGCGAGGGCCAGAACATCGACCTGTCGCAGGTGGAGTGCATGTTGCCGCTGGTCGCCGGCCCGATGATCGAACAATCGGCGCTGGGGCATGTGTTGCCGCGGATCGGCAATCGACATCAGGTCTATGTCCCGCACGGCGCATTTCGTTGCGCCGGGGAGGACTCCTGGCTGGTGATTGCCATCCGCAACGACACCGAATGGCGCGCGCTGTGCGGCGCCATGTCCCGCGACGATCTGGCTGGTCTGGATGCGCCATCCCGTCGCGCCCGGGAAGACGAGTTGGAAGCAGCCATCAACGCCTGGACCGGCGCACGCGACGCCGACGCCACAATGACCGCGCTCCAAGCCATCGGTGTCCCGGCCGGCGTCGCTCGGCTGCCGTTCGACCTGGATCGGGACCCGCATCTGGTGGCACGCGGCTTCTGGCATCGCGTGGACCGCCCGTTCATCGGTCCGCACTGGCAATCGTCCCCGCCGTTCCGGGAAGGCCGGCTGGCTCCGGCTCCACGTCTGCTCGCGCCGACCCTTGGCGAGCATAACGCGGCTATCCTGTCCGGGATGCTGGGGCTGGACGACGCAACGCTTGATCGGCTGGCCGAAACGGACATCATCGGCACGATTCCGAAACCGCGGCGTGCCCAGGGCGATGCGTAGGGTATGACGTAATCGGGGGCGGTGATCATTCAATTTTTCCGTCTTCCCGATACCTCGCCCCAGGAAAAATAGTATTGTGATTTTTGCTCTCCGCGGATCCGCGGGAGCGTCTGGTTGTTATCGGCAAAGGCCGCTGTTAGGGCTCGGCAAACCCTATCCCAGGCCTTGCCGCAGGAGGTTTTATGGGCGCCCCAAAAGTATGCGTGGTTATCCTGCATTGGAAGCACTTGCCCGAGACCCTGGCTTGCTTGCAATCCCTGGAATTACTCGATTATCCAAACCGCCAGACGGTTGTCGTGGACAATGGAGCACCGGCCGGTGACGCTGATATATTGTCCGGCCTTGATGGAATCGAGTTAGTCCGCAACCAAGAGAATCTTGGATTTACCGGCGGGGCGAACGCGGGCATTGCCCGATCGCTGGAGTTAGGTGCGGATTACGTTTGGCTGCTGAACAGTGACGCAACCACCGAACCGGACGTTCTGAGCAAGCTTGTCTCCATGGCGGAAACAGACGACATGATTGGCTTGGTCAGCCCGGTGATCCACGACACTATCGCTCGGGATGTGCCGGAATTTTGTGTGGGATTGTTTGATCAACGCGCCCGGACAATAAGCGAGACGGCCAACCCCGATACGGCAAGGGCTTGGCAGGCCCAACATCCGACGCACATCTTCGTTCCGGGAACGGCTCTTTTGATCCGCCGGTCCCTGATCGACAAAATAGGCTTCCTGGATGATCGGTTCTTCGCCTATGTCGAGGATCTTGACTACAGTCTCCGTTCGGCCGCAGCGGGGTACCGCAATGTTGCCGTGCTCGACGCGATTATCTACCATCGGTTCAAGCGCCCAGTTCAAGAGCCTGGTACTTCTCCGCCATATCTGCATTATCTCATAACCAGAAACAAGCTGTTGTTATGGAAGAAACTGCCGGGTCCTACCCTACGTCCCAGGGCAACCGTTTGGTTCCTGCTGGAGCGTTTGCGGCAGATCGAGAGGATGATTCAATATCCTGCGTCTGTCGATGCGTTGGTCTCCGGTCTCTGGGATGGCATCCGCGGCATCGGCGGTCCGTATAACCCATCGCGGCATAGTCCTCGGTTATTGATGTGGGCGGTCGGCAAGCACCCTGCGTTCTGGATTCGTATGATCGAATGGAAACGGCCCCGTTTCCGTTGGTTCCAGCGGACGACATGATTACGGTTGCGACCTGACGGCTGCCCCTTTGTGTTGCGCCGACCAGCATACCGCGTCCGCTACCCGGCGTGTTCAACGTTCAGACGCCATTGGTCCGGGTGCCAAGCCAGCAACCCGGAGATCTGTCGAAGGCCATCCGGGATTGGGTTGGTCATTTCGTTGGATCATGCGGACAATGGTTGTGGCTTTAATCGGGTCACGCAATGCCGCGCTCCGCAACGCGACTTCCCCAGCTTTAGGAACGGGTTGCCCGCCGACGCAGGCCGCCGAGGAGAACAGCCGAGAGACCGAGCAAAGCCACCGTCGCCGGTTCAGGTATGTCATTGTTCAGCAGGATCTGATTCGCGATCTGAAGACCGATCGCTTCCGCATCGTCCACCGCCCATGGCGTATGGATACCCCCCAGGATCCGGCTATAGGTGGAGCCCAGCGGTCCGCTGGAGGCAGCGGACAGTGAGTTGAAACACATCGTGATTCCCGGCACCGCACCCAGATCGCCATTGGTATAGGGATCCGACGTGCTGCAGAATGACACATCGTCAGTCCCCAGCACGCCCGCGATAATGGACGCCGCGGCGGCACTGAAGGCCGGGTGTCCGGCGATGTAATCCGGATGCGGCGGTGTCGCGATCTCGGACTGCCAGGACGTGTCGCAGGTGACGAAATTCGAGTTCCACGTCACCGTCCCACCCGCCGTGTTTGTCGCACAATTGCGGATCGCGGTGATCGGACGCCACAGATTATCGTCGTATTTGATGTCCCAGGCGAGGATCCCGGCGTCGGTCAGCCCCATGCCGAGCAGGGAACTCAGCCGTGCCTTGTCCAGCAGCGACAGGTTCCGGTCGTTCATGATCGTGGTCGCGATCTGCAACCAATGCCCAGGCGGCTGAATCGTGCTACCGGGATCGTTCCAGAACAGCGCGGCATCGACCTGAGCCGCCGTGCGGCCAGTGAAACCGGCCGTGGCACACGCGCTCTGGGCCGCACCGGAAAGAGGAACCCCGGTATTGAAGCCCATGCACTGCGTTTCCAGCAACCCCTGGGCATACGCCGCGGAGTTCAAGGCGGGGAGCGTATTCGCGGCGCTGGACTTGATCTGCTGCTTCTGCGGGCTCGTCAGACCGAACGGCGTCACCGTATCGCCCCATGTCGGATACATTTCCGGCCGAGCGGTCGGCGGCACGTAAACGCCTGGCACGGTTCCCGACCCGGGCGGCATCTGCGCGGTCAACCCATTGGTAATGGCGGCAATTGCGCCATCGTTGGCACGGGCGGCGACGACACTGTTGCCAGCAGCCTGCCCCAAGGAGAGCCCGTTGGTGATCGCCAGGGTCGCCGCCGCGTTGCCGGTGGCAGCGGTGTAGAGGCTGTTGACCGCGTTGTTATAGGTCTGGCTGATCTCCGGCAGGATGGTGTTGGTGATCAGGCTCGGGTTACTGCCGGTCGGGTTTTGCCAAATCGCATTCGAAAAGATGCTGTTCATGGCGGAATAGCCCGCCGAGAGCGCCGCGGCCTCGGCTGAAACACCGCTGACCGGACCGCCGGCATAGGCATAAGGTGTGAACGGGGAGCCGCTGGCGGCATTGACCGCATCGAACATCGCGGTTCCGACGATGGCGATCTGTCGAGCCACCTCGGGCGGGCCGTCGACCAACAGAGCCGAGGTCTGACGGATCACCGACAGCATCTCGTTGTTCCAGGTGGTCACGGCGTCCGCTTTGGCGGTCTGCGTGCCAAATGCGCAGAGGCTACCAGCCAGGACCATAACGGAAACGGCCCTACCAATCAGCGGCGGCGTCCGACGAACTGCGTTCTGCGTCCCATTTGCCATTGTTTGGCCTCCGAGCGACGCGTGTTGACCCCAAGACCCCATCACTCTCTTAATTTCCTATCGCATTCTAACTAATCAATCAACATCCCGTGGACAGACTCTCAATTTGTTCGGGTCCGTCCCGTCCCAGAATGCGTTTTGCCTCAGTATAAGGCTGCCCTGTCCGCCCTTTCATCCTGGTTACATGATCGTCCAACACCCTGCCCATTAACATTCGGCCGAAGGTGGGCGAGCACGGGACGTCGGCCAAACGCCACCGCTTCCCCCTCCGCCATTCCCGCGATAGCTTACCCCCCAAACGACGCGTCCAAGCACAGACCAAGAGGGACCTTACATTATGGAATTCGGAATCGGCATCGCCACGTCCAGCGACTCCTGGAAACTCGCCCAGCGCGCGGAGGAACTCGGCTTCTCCCACGCCTGGTTCTATGACACCCAGATGATAACCGCCGATTGCTTCGTCGCCATGGGCGCCGCGGCGGTCAAGACCAGCAAGATCCGCCTCGGCACCGGGGTTCTTGTGCCGTCCAACCGTATCGCACCGGTCACCGCCAACGCCTTCGCGACCTTGAACGGTCTGGCCCCCGGGCGGCTGGATTTCGGCGTCGGCACCGGATTCTCCGCTCGGCGCGCCATGGGGCTGAACGCGATGAAGCTCGCCGACATGGAGGAATATATCCGGGTCGTTTACGGCCTGCTGAATGGGGAAACCCTTGAAACCAACGTCGAGGGCAAGCAACGGAAGATCCGCTTCCTCAATCCCGACGCGAATCTGTTCAACCTGAAGGACCCGATCAAGCTGCATATCTCCGCCTACGGTCCCAAGTCGCAGGCCCTGGTGGGCAAGCTGGGCGCCGCGTGGAAGACCTTCATCAGCGACGTTCCCGGTGCGATGGGCGCCCTTGACGGCATGAAGAAGGATTGGGAGGCCGCCGGCCGCTCCACGTCCGACCTCTACACCACCGCCTGGGTTTGCGGCTGCGTGCTGGAACCCGGCGAACCCGCCGACAGCCCGCGCGCTATGCGCCAGGCCGGTCCGCGCGCCGCCGTCCTGCTGCATCGCGCCGCCGATCTGGACATGAACGGCTGGAAGAATACGTCGGAGGTCCCGGCGTCCACCCAGGAAAGCATCGACGGCTACATCAAGGTGGCGCGGGAATTCGAGCCGAAGGACGCCCGCTACCTGATGAACCATCGCGGGCATTTCGTCTTCGTGAAGCCCGAGGAAAAGCAGTTCGTCAACGCCGAACTGATCCGCCGGACCACCTTCACCGCGACCGAGCAGGAATTGAAGCAACGCATAGAAGCCCTGCGCGATGCCGGGTGGAACCAGTTCGTCATTCCGATTACCCCTGGCGAAGAAGGCGCGATCGAGGACTGGGCTCGCGTCAAGCGCGCGTTCGACTGAGACGACGAAAAGCCAACCGGACGACACAATAACCGATGGACCGCCTTTCCCGTGCCTCACCGCTATTGCCGTGCCTCTCCTTATCGTCATTGCCGTGCCTCTCCTCACCGTCATTGCCGGGCTTGACCCGGCAACCCGCCCCCAGGCCGTCGAAGCGCGGGTTACCGGGTCAAGCCCGGCAATGACGGTGAGGCGGCATGGCAATGACGGTAAACGGGCCCGGCACGCCTTAACCGATGGACAAAGGCCGCCCCGATGACCGCCCCACGCACCGGTAAAGCCGCGGAATTTCAGGCCCTGGGCCTGATCTGCGCGGCGCATTGGGTCAGCCATTTCCACTACCTGGTCCTGATCCCGCTGTTCCCGCTGCTGAAGCAGAAACTCGGCGTCGGTTATGTCGAGCTGGGTCTGGCTCTGACCCTGTTCAACGTGGTCAGCGGCGTGGTGCAAACTCCGATGGGTTACGCGGTGGACCGCTACGGCGCCCGCCGCGTGCTGGTCGGCGGGTTGGTGCTGGGCGGCCTGTCCTATGTCCTGATCGGTCTTTATCCGACCTATTCGTGCCTGCTGGTGGCATCCGTCCTGTTGGGCATTGCCAACGCGGTCTACCATCCGGCGGACTACTCGATCCTTGGCTCCGTCATCGAGCCCTCGCGATTGGGCAAGTCCTTCTCCCTGCACACGTTTTCCGGATTTCTGGGCAGCGCCGTCGCCCCCATCTTGATGCTGGTGATGGCCGAATCCTGGGGCATGAACATCGCGATCATGGCAGCCGGAGCCATCGCCATCGTCGTCGCCCTGCCGCTGATGGCCGCACGCTGGATGGACCGCGCCGCGGCGGCCCGCACGCCCGTTGGTTCGGCGGACATCCCGTTGCGACGGCTGCTCAGCCCGGCCGTGATCAGTCTGGTCGGGTTTTTCACCTTGCTCAGCCTGTCCAGCGGGGCACTGACCAACTACTCCGCCGTGGCGCTGACAAGCCTTTATGACCTGACCCTTTCGGCCGCCAACGTGGCGTTGTCGGCGTTTCTGTTCGCCAGCGCGGTGGGCGTGTTGGCCGGTGGCTTTATCGCCGATGCGACCAAGCGCCATGGAGAGGTCGCGGCCATCGGCTTCGGTGGCGCCGCGGTGATGATCCTGCTGGTGGGCACGATCGACCTGGGACCGATCCTGCTGGCCGGCGCCATGATGGCGGCTGGATTCCTGTCGGGCATGATCTCCCCCTCGCGGGACATGCTCGTGCGAGCCGCCTCCCCGCCCGGCGCATTCGGCCGCGTGTTCGGCATTGTCACCACCGGCTTCAATATCGGTGGCACCGTGGGGCCGCTGATCGGCGGCTGGATCATGGATCACGATCTGCCGCGCTGGGTGTTCTACTCATCGGTGATGTTCATGGTCATGACGGCCATCATGGGCCTGACCAGTGACTGGCGGTCCCGCCGGCGCGCGGAACTGGCGGGCGCGGCGGGATAGATAAGGATACGACAGATGACCGGACTCCCCGAGGCACCGAAGGACCTCCGCGACCACTTCCTGGCCTGGCTCGAAACCTTCTCCAGCCATGTCCGCGCCGTCGATTACGCCTCCGCTCGGCCGCTCTTTCACCCGGAAATCCTGGCCTTCGGGACACACCGGGATGTGCTGCCGAGCCTGGAGGCGTGGGTGGGATCGCAGTGGGATAATGTGTGGCCGAAGACGGACGATTTCCGGTTCGATCTGGCGGGGACGCATGTGCTGGCGTCGGACGATGGCTCCATGGCGGTCGTGATCGCGCCGTGGACCAGCACCGGGTTCCATGAGGATGGGACGAAATTCGACCGCCCCGGGCGCGCCACCATCGTGTTCCACAAATCCGAGAAAGGGTGGCTGGGGGTCCATTCCCATCTGTCGCTGAACCGCGGCGTGCCGCAGACCAGCCACGGCAACCGGCCGGTGAAGGCGCGTTAGACGACGCAACGGAAGAAGCCAATCGCCTGGCATTGCGCACGAACCAAACCGGGTCGTGACGGGGCTGGCCACCAATGCGCCAATCGAAGCGATCGCTCTCCGGCGCCACCAAAAAAAATGACTGATGGTACGGTGCCAGGGCGCAAGGACAAGTGCGCTGTGGGAGCGGTGAGTGCGATGCAACATGGTGCGGAGTAATATCAACGGGTCTGACCATGGGTCGCTAGACTCGCCTCACCGTCATTGCCGCACTTGATCCGGCACCCCGCCCCTCGCCGTTGAAGCGAGGGTTGCCGGGTCAAGCCCGGCAATGACGATGAGGCGTCTACTCGATCGCACAGATTTGCTTCGCACCCGGGAGCGGGGATGGATGCAACGCGCTGTTTTCGACCGTCCACGTGCGATTCTGGCATTTTGAATGGCGCATTACTGGGATGGAGCCGTGTTCCAGGGCATCGGAAGCGCCTGAATGTTTGCTTTTTGTTCTAGGCCGCGAGCAACCGCGATGGCAAGCAAAAAGTAGTTTCCGACGGTCAAATGCCGGTTTTTGGGGTCAAAAACCCCGAAAAAGCGGTGTTTTGCCTGGATTCCGGGCAATGGTTAACCGGACGCGTCGGATGGTTAATTTTGTGCGAAACGGGCGATTGGCGTTTTCTGCTGGAGTTCAGATCTGGGTTTCAGATTGGGTTGCTTGTCGCTGTTATCGCAGCGTTTATCAGGCTTCCTAAGATTTCACTTTAAGTTTGGGATGGTCGGTTATCCGTTCCGGATAGGCGCGGATATGGCGGGGTTTCGTTACGAGACAATGCGGGACTCGGGGGGTATTGTTCCGGATGGATGCCGTTAACCCGGCCGTTCATGGTTGCATTCGAATTGGGCAGATGGCTGCTTTCGCGACAAGCGCACCTCAAAGGCGTCGATAGGGCGTGGCGGGGTGCGCGATCCACCGTTGCGCGGAGCAATATCGACGCCTCTAACCATGGAACGCTAGACTCCCCTCACCGTCATTGCCAGACTTGATCCGCCCCCCTGCCGCTGAAGCGCGGGTTGCCAGGGTCAAGCCCGGCAGTGACGAGCGGGGCGTCTACTCGATCGCACAACCCTGGTTCGCACCGGCCAGCCGACACAGGTCAATCGCCTGACCCATGACCGGCCCCCACACCATGCGCGGTTTGCATGGACCCGCCGGTGTGGAGCGACTATCACCGGGCCTCCCTGTTCGAGATCCCCCACCAATATGCTGATTCGCATGCTCGTAGGGCTCGTCGATACCTGCCGTCGACATGCCCTGGCCGTTCTGTTCGCAAGCATTCTGGTGGCGGTGTTCGCCGGCTGGTTCGCGTCCGTCCGGCTGGGCGTCACCACAGATACCGACCTGATGTTCGCCCGCGACCTGCCCTGGCGCCAGAAGGCCGTCGCAATGGCGAAGGACTTCCCGCAATTTCAGGACCTTCTGGTCGCCGTCATCGACGCGCGGACGCCGGAGGAAGCCGACGCGACAGCGGCCGAACTCGCCCGAGTGGCCGCCGCGGACACCGCCCATTTTCGGAGCGTCCGGCGACCGGACGCATCCCCCTTCTTTGAAAAGCAGGGACTGCTGTTCCTGAGCGAATCCGAACTGACCAAGCTCATGGACCGGACGATCGACGCGCAGCCTTTTCTGGGCCAGCTCGTCGTGGACCCGTCGGCACGCGGATTGTTTGCCGCCTTGTCGTTGTTGGGCATGGGCGTGGCCAAGGACCAGGCCGACCTGGGCCCCTATCTCGACTCGATCCGCGGCTTCCATGGCGCCATGGCCGAGGCCCTGGCCGGCACGCCGAAGCCGCTATCCTGGCAGAACCTCCTGGGTGGCGGGCTGACCGAGAAAGCCGGTCCCTATCGCTTCGTCCTGCTGCAACCCCGGCTGGACCACGATACGCTGGAACCCGGGGGGGCCGCGACCAGGGCGGTGCGCGATATGGCGGCCAAGCTGGAATTCGTCCAATCCGGTGCCGCGCGCGTGCGGCTGACCGGGCAGGTCGCGTTGGCCGACGAGGAATTTGCCACCGTTGCCCAAGGTGCGGTCGAAGGGATGATCGCCAGCACGGTCATCATCGCCTTCCTGCTGTTCCTCGCGGTGCGATCCTGGCGACTGATCGTGCCGATCCTCTTTACGCTCGGCCTGGGCCTGTTGCTGACGGTGTTTTTCGCCGCCGCGGCAATCGGTCGCCTGAATCTGATCTCGGTCGGATTTGGCGTCTTGTTCCTGGGGCTGGCGGTCGATTTTGCCATCCAGTTCTCGGTTCGGTTTCGTGAGCAACGACACGTCACCCACGGACTGGCCGCGGCGATGACCCAAACCGGCGCCACGTCCGGCGGACAGATTCTGGTTGCCGCGCTGGCGGTTGCGGCGGGGTTCCTGGCCTTCGCGCCGACCTCGTTTTCCGGCGTTGCCGAACTGGGCATCATCGCCGGGATCGGCATGCTGATTGCCTTTGTCTGCACGCTGACTTTCCTGCCAGCGGCGATCACGCTTTGCCGCCCGCACGGTGAAAGAGGCGAGATCGGGTTTGCCTGGGCCGCGCCGCTCGACCCTTGGGTGAAGCGCTGGCGGTGGCCGATCCTGACCGCGTTCGCCACCCTGGCCGTTGTCGGCGCGATCATGTCCCCGCGCCTGAGCTTCGATTCGGATCCGCTGAACACGAAGAATCCCGACACTCAGGCAATGAAGACCTTACGGGATCTGATCCAGAACCCGATCACCAACCCCTACACAATCGACATCATAGCCGCCAGCGCCAGCGATGCGGGTCGGCTGGAGGCGCCGCTGAAAGCCCTGCCAGCCACCGCCAGCGTGGTGAACATCAACAGTTTCGTGCCGGACGATCAGCCCCTGAAACTGGCTCTGATCGCCGATGCCAACACGATCCTGGCTCCGACATTGGCGACTCCACCGCCCGCCGCACCCATCACGACCGGACAGATCCGCCTGGCCGCGATGTCCGCCCTGGCGCAAATCGAGCCCGCGTTGCGGAAACTCCCGGCCGCCCATCCGCTGGCGGATATCGCGCACGACCTGCGCCTGATCGAGAAAGCGCCAGATGACTATCTGCTTGCGTTGGACAAGGCGCTGACCCGGTTTCTGCCGCAACAATTGACCCGCCTGCGCGTTGCATTGACCGCGGAGCCGATAAATCTGGCGGCGATCCCGCCCGATATCGCGCGCGACTGGCTGCTCCCCGATGGACGGGCGAGGCTCCGGGTGGCGGCGAAGCCCGAAGCCCTGGCGACCATCGGCCTGGCCGGTTTCGTGGCGCAGGTTGCCCCGATCGCACCGAATGCGGCCGGATCGGCGGTGACGATTGTCTCTACAAGCAACACGATTATCGGGGCGTTCCGGGATGCGGCCATTTACGCTCTGGTCGCGATCACCTTGATCCTGGGCGTGGCGTTGCGTCGCCCGTTCGACGTCGGACTGGTGTTGGCGCCCCTGCTGATTTCCGCCCTTCTGACCTTGCTGATCAGTATTTTGCTGCCATTGCCGCTGAATTTTGCCAATATCGTCGCCTTGCCGCTGCTGTTGGGGGTTGGCGTCTCGTTCAATGTATACACGGTGATGAACTGGCGCGCGGGTCATACCCATCCGATCGGGTCAGCGACGACCAAGGCGATCGTGTATTCCGCGCTGACCACCGCGACCGCGTTCGGCTCCCTGGCTCTGTCGGCCCACCCCGGAACCGCCAGCATGGGGGCGCTGTTGATGATCAGCCTGGCTTGCAGCCTGGCCGCCAGCCTGGTGTTTCTCCCCGCGCTGCTAAGTTGTTTGCGCCTGATCCGACCGCACGGCACCCATCGAACGGATCCACACCGACCATGATAAGGACGTCTTTCTTGCTACTGTCGCTGGTTCTTGTCAGCGGCGCATCCCTGCCGCCGGCGCCATGCGGTACCGTGACGGCGCCTGGGTCCACACTGCCGAACCACTTGGATATGCCGGGTTCGGCTGGCGGGACCGTCAGCCCGTCGGTCGCCATGATGATGCCGAACCTGGTGGGACCTGGGGGGATGGGTTGCGATCAGTCGATGATGCGGCCGACCCCGTCGGTTGGCGGCAGCGCCAACGCTCTGGCCAATGAGTCGGCCGATATTCTGCACGGGCTGCCCACGACCGAGCGGCTGCGATCGCCCTACGAGAGCCAGCGTCTGACTGATCCCTGAACAGGCCAGCCGAGACCAGATCACCCGATTATGCGTCGTCCGCGCGCCTCGACCAGCAGGCACAGAATCTCAAACAGGATTGAGGCCGCGTTGAAGCTGGTCAACGTGCCGACATCGAAGGATGGCGCCACTTCCACCAGATCGCCGCCGATGAAATCCAGGCCGTGCAGGCCACGCAGCAGGCGCAAGGCTTCCAGGGCGGTGATCCCACCGGCTTCCGGCGTGCCGGTCCCTGGGGCGTGCGATGGATCGAGACTGTCGATGTCGAACGTCAGATAGGCGGGCCCGGACCCGATGATCGCACGGGCTTCCTCCATGGCAAAACGCCAGCCCCGATCGTGGAATTCGTCCATGCCCAACACGCGCATGCCGCTGGACTGGCTGAACCCCCACATGTCGGGATCGTTCGTGGTGCCTCTGATCCCGATCTGGATCACCCGATGCGGGTCCAGCAATCCCTCCTCCACCGCACGCCGGAACGGAGCGCCATGATGAAAGCGGGAGCCCAGGTAATCGTCCCCCGTGTCGCAGTGGGCATCGATATGCACCATGCCGACCGGTCCGGACGCGGCCACCGCGCGCAGGATGGGCAGGCTGATCGAGTGGTCGCCTCCGACCGACAGGGGGGTGACGCCCGCCGCCACGACGGTCCGGTAGAAGTCGGCGATTTCCGCCAACGCACCGGTCAACTCATAGGGCTGCTCGATCCAGCAATCGCCGAGGTCCCGCACCCGCGCCGCGGCAAAGGGCGCGATCCCGGTCGCGGCGTTGATCCGCCGCAGCAGGGTGGATTGCTCCCGCACCGCGCGAGGTCCGTGCCGCGCGCCGCTGCGATGGGTCACACCACCGTCGAACGGCACGCCGATGAGGCCGATATCGACGTCCGTCAGATCCTGCGTCGGTTCCGTGCGAAAGAAGGTCGCGATCCCGGTGTAGCGCGGGCGCGCCTGGGGGTCTGACAGGTCCTGATACTTGCCTGGCTGCTTGATCATCGGCATCTCCCTGCGGCACATCGGAGCATAGCCCGGTTCGCGGAACACCGGTCACGAAACAAGGGAATTCCCATGT
Organism: Nitrosovibrio sp. Nv4; assembly: GCA_943330455.2. Taxonomy (GTDB): domain Bacteria; phylum Pseudomonadota; class Alphaproteobacteria; order Acetobacterales; family Acetobacteraceae; genus Rhodopila. The sequence continues at coordinate 33,329 of CALQHT020000006.1, forward strand.
CCAACGATGCATTCGACCTGGACGCCTATGTCCGCCGCATCGCCTATGATGGCCCCCGCTCCCCGTCCCTCGCCGTCCTGGCCGACCTCATCGCCTGTCACACCGCGGCCATCCCGTTCGAGAATATCGACGTGTTCCTGGGGCGTCCGATCCCGATCGATGCGGCCTCCGTCGCCGCCAAGCTGATCGACGCTCGCCGAGGGGGCTATTGCTTCGAGCAGAACACTCTGCTGCTCAGCGCCCTGACCGCATTGGGGTTCCGCGCCAACCCCAGGCTGGCCCGGGTCGTGCGCGGCATGGCGGCGGATGCGCCAACGCCACGCACCCATATGATGCTGGCCGTGGATTTGCCCGAAGGCACCTACCTGGCCGATGTCGGCTTCGGGAACCTGACCCCGACCGCTCCGCTCGCGCTGGCTCGGGACGACGCGCAGGCAACCCGGCATGAGCCGTTTCGCATTCAACCGCTCGGGCCGGAGCATCTCGTGCAGGTCGAGATCGGTGGGCTCTGGCAGACCCTGTATCGCGTATCGCCGGAGCTGCCGTTGCCCGCCGATCTGGAAGTCGCCAACTGGTTCACCGCCACCAATCCGGCGGCCCCCTTCGTGAACAATCTGATCGTCGCTCGCCCGGGCCAGTCCGTACGCCATACCTTGTTCAATACGCGTGTCGCTCTCCGGGGGATGGATGGGCAGAGCCAGATACGCGCCGTGGGCTCGCTGGAGGAATACCGCGCAGAACTAACCGATGGGTTCGGCTTGTCCCTGCCCGCCGCCGACCTCGACGCAATCGCCACCAAAGTGACACAGCGCTCGGCTACCGACCAGGGTAGCTCGTTCTTCACGTAGCGCGCCAAGTTCCCCGGTTCGAAGGGGACGATTCAACATTGCGCAGAGTGATATCCACGACTCTGATTGTGGACCGATAGACTTGCCTCACCGTCATTGCCGGATCAAGTCCGGCAATGACGGTGAGACGTGTACTCGATCGCACAACTTTGGTTCGCACGCCGGTTCAAACCAACGCCCCATGGGTGGGGATCGTGCCGGTACCCAAGCGGCTCAAACCGCCGGAGCGACCACCTCCACGCCGGCCATCTGCAACGCCAGAGCGGCCATGTGCCCGCCCATCTCGTCTAACGTCAGGCGTCCGCCCGGCCGGTGCCATGTATAGGCCCAACTGATCATGCCGCCGATGGCCAGCGACGCCAGGTTCACATCGCCCAGCCGGAACTCCCCGCTATCCACGCCATCTTGCAGCAGGCTGGACAGGACCCGATCGAACTGCTTGCGCAGGACGTTAATTTCGTCCAGCGCGGACTTGGTCAGGTTCTTTTCCTCACGGAAATAAATGGCGATATTGGGTTGGCGTTGCAGCACCACTTTCGTGAAGCCGGAGACCGCCTTGGACAGCCGTTCGGTGGCGGTGCCCGGCTGTTCGGACGCACCGGTGACAGCCGCGAGAGACATCTCGATGGTGGGTTTGCACAAGGCCGCCAGCAGATCGACCTTGCTGCGAAAATGCGTATAGATGAAGGGCTTGGTGACCCCAAGCTCCGCCGCGATATCGTCAAGCGTCGTCCCGTTGAAGCCGCGCGCGTAAAAGAGCTTCACGGCTTCTTCCAGGATTCGCTCACGCTTGAAGGCCAGAATCTCGTCGCGCATGCGCTGTGCCAAGACAGTTGAATTATCCATGCTACCGCTACCCTGGCTGGATTGAAAGCCTACCAACTGGTAGGTGGTGGCTCGATTCAAACAATGGGAGAAAACGATGGCAGGCATGTTGGACGGCAAGTCGGCGCTGATCACCGGTGGTGGCGGTGGAATCGGTCGCGCCACGGCGCTGATTTTCGCGCGAGAAGGTGCCAGGTTGGCCATTGCCGATGCTTCCGAGGACGCGGCGCGGGAGACGGTGGCCCAGGTCAACGCGGCCGGCGGTCAGGCCATGTCGCTGTCCGGCGACGTGACCGAAAGTGCCGCGGTCCAAGCCATGATCAAGGCCGTGGTCAGCGCCTATGGTCGGCTCGACTGCGCCTTCAACAACGCGGGCATCGCGGGTTATCAGGTGGATGCCGGCGGCAAGCGGACGCATGAATGGGCCGATGAGTCCTTCGACCGCATGATCGCGGTCAATCTGCGTGGCGTCTGGCTGTGCATGAAGCACGAACTGCCGCAGATGATGGCGCAAGGGGGCGGCAAGATCGTCAATACCGGCTCGATCGCGGGGCTGATCGGCTTGCCGACCTCATCGGCCTATGTCGCGGCCAAGCATGGTGTGCTGGGTCTGACAAAGACCGCGGCGCTGGAATATGCCACCGACAATATCCGCGTGAACGCCGTCTGCCCCGGTTATATCGAGACCAAGATGACCGAGGACACCATGCGCCGGCGGGGTGCCGAACTGATGGAGAAAGTGCCGTTCCGCCGCATGGGCAAGCCTGAAGAGATCGGCGAGATGGTCATGTGGCTATGCAGCGACCGCAGCTCCTATGTCAGCGGCGCCTGCTACAACGTCGATGGCGGCTACATGGCGATCTGAGGCGGACGAGGACGGCCCAAGGGTCCAGGCCGCCGAAGTGTTGGCAGATTTCGGCGATGGAGAAAATTCACCCCCTCCCCTTGCGGGAGGGGGCCGGGGGGAGGGGTGAAACCGCATAAATACTGCCCGAAACCCCTCCCCCCAACCCCCTCCCGCAAGGGGAGGGGGAGAAATTTCTCCAGCCTCTGCCCGACGTCCGAACGCTCGCCGCGTCAAACACCCAGCCCCACGCCCCGCAGCGCCGCCAGCAACGGCTCCGATCCAAAACTTCGTGCGGCCGACAAGCGCGCACGCTCCCCAAGGCCCCGACGCGCCGCTTCGTTGTCGGCGAGGAACCGCAGATGCGTCACCGCATCGCCCAGGTCGGGTTCGGCCCAGCTTGCATTGCGATAGACCGACCGGTCGTCATGGGCCGGCACCAGGCGGTAACCGACCAAAGCGGCATTGTCCCGGTCCATGTAGTCCATGTTGCCCGACCAACCGGTCGCGATGACGGGTCGTCCCAGCATCATGGCCTCGGCCGGGACCAGACCGAAGCCTTCGCTGCGATGCAAGGACAGGACGATGTCGCTCGCCGCGGTCAGCGCATGCCGATCCTGGTCCGGCATGGATCGGGTCTCGATGCGGATGTTCGGAGCCTGCGCGGCCTCGACCAGACGCGCGAAATCGGCGGGCGCGTGATCGGCGTGCAGGACCTTGATCAGCAGCAGCCGGTCCGTACGCTCCCCGAATGCCATCCGGAAGGCCTGGATAGCGGCCAGGGGGTTCTTGCGCTCAAAGGACGAGGCCAGATTGAACGACATCAGCACGACCACCGCGCTGGCAGGCAGGCCGAACGCAGCCCGGTCGAGCGGGGCCGGGGTCGGCGGTGCCATCGCGAGGGCCGGCGGCACGACGCGCACGCGCCCTGGCATCAGCGGTTCCAGCGCGGCGGCGGTGAAGCGCGAGGGCACCCAGATCTCATGCACGAATCCCCGGCCCCCGTGCCATTCGGGCGGGACGACCGGTAACTCCCACGCCCAGTAGCCGATGATCCGGCGCCCGCGGGTCAGACCGCGCCCCAGCCGCATCAGGGCCAACGGCAGGAACGGAGCGTTCACATGCACGACCAGTGGCGCGCCGGACGGAGGCGTGTCCGTTGCGGTAGCGCCCGTCCCCTTGTTGTCGATGGGAGACGGGACATCCAGGCGCCACACCGGCAGGCCGAGGCCATGAACCGCCTGGGCCATCAGGCGAGCCCCCTCACCCAAGCCGGACGGCTGGGAAAATTCGCCCGCGATCGCCAGCCCGTGTTCGCCCAGGGGTGGTATTCGATCCGGGCGCGGCGCCAACCGAGACGTTGCCAAGGTGAACGCACGCCGGCGCATATCGGGCGGCAGGCAGCGCCAAACCCTGTGTGCGATCCCGGGCGAGAAACTTGGGGCCAAGTCTGACATGACGACGGAGTGTCGCCGCGTGGCCTTAAGAACGGCTTAAGATTTGGCTCTTACCGCTTTATTTGTTGGTAGCCCGAAATTGGAGGCTGACCAGGCCGCCCGTTATCGATCAAGGGGACCGCACCAATCCGCCGCCGACGCGAAAAATCGATTTGCGCCAAAAATCGATTTGCGCCTCTGTCCAACTCTGTGTGCACTCGGTGATCTCTGTGTCCCTTGCTTGCTGATGGACCAACGACCATGCGACCCGGCGCCATGATCCGTGAAGCGCCCTGTCCATCCTCGCACTCGGTCGGCCAAAGAATTTGAACCGCGACAGCAAGGGACACAGAGATCACCGCGTGCACACAGAGTTGCAATGAGGCGCACATCGGCGCTTCGCGTCCCCCGCCACCCAACCGCAAGACGCCCTATGCGGAGCGGCGGCTGAACACCAGAAGAACGACACCGGCGACCAGGAAGCCGATACCGGCGATGTCCGGAACGGTCACATTATGTTGTTCCGAAACCGACGCCGTAACCGGGCCCAGATCGATCACCTTCTTCTCGGTCGTATAGGAGAACCGGCCAAACAGCAGGCCGGCGCCGCCAAGGGCGATTAGCAGAAGTCCGACTATGGCTATGGGTTTCATCGCGAATTCTTCCTTTGAATGACTGAGGGAAAACATTAGAGACAACAAGCGACGTTACTGTCGGGCGCCATCGCGCACCGGCGCCGCCATTGGCGGAATACCGCCACGGACTGGCCGCAAATCGGGGTGATATTGATGTCGCGGCCGCCAGATCGGTCGGTTCGAACGCCGCCTTGAATGGGTGGCCAACCGCACCACTCACTGCGAAACGATGTGTTGCGGCGAAGTGGGAAGACCCCAGCCGTAACTCAGTAGATGGGACCGCGCGCCGCTGGATCAATGGTCAGCGCGTTTACCGGCGGCACGCCGGACCGATTGCCCCTGGAAACCCTACGGCATTCATACATCGCGGGATGGGGTGCTGGCGGTAGAAAATTCTCCCCCTCCCCTTGCGGGCGGGGGTCGGGGGGAGGGGTTGCACGCAATATTTATGCGCCATCGCCCCTCCCCCCGCCCCCTCCCGCAAGGGGAGGGGGAGAATTTTCTGCCCTGCCGAGATGTGTGTATGCCGTAGCCTGGAAACGTGCCGCCCGCGGCCGACTACACCGCGTAGGCCCAGCAGATTTCCGGGGGCAGCGCGACAACGATCTCGCTGTCGACGTCATGCCGAGCGGCGCTGCCGACTTCCAGAGCCTCGATCGTGGCGCCGGCGAGGGTCAGTTCGTAGACCGTCTGGGTGCCCTGGTAGTGGCGCGATGCCACCCGCACCTTGAACCGGTTCGGACCGTCCCCGACCGGCGACAGCCCAACATTGTCCGGCCGCAACGCGACCTTCACGGCCGATCCCTCAGACACGCCGTCACCGAGGCGGGCCGTCAGCCGCTCATTGGCCCCCACGGCGATCACCCCGAACGCACCATCCCGAGACACCACAGTGCCATCAATGACGTTCGACGCCCCCGTGAACCCCGCCACAAACAAATCCGCCGGCCGATTATAAATCTCGCTCGGCGTATCGAGTTGCAACAGCTTGCCGTCCCGCATCACGCCGATGCGATCGCCGAGCACGACAGCCTCGGTCTGGTCATGTGTCACATACAAAGCAGTCAGCCCGACCCGCTTGATGATGCGGCGCAGGTCGTCGCGCAGGCGCAGCCGCAACTGCGCGTCGAGGTTGGACAGAGGCTCATCCAGCAACAGAATTTGCGGCTGATAGACCATGCTGCGAGCCAGAGCGACCCGCTGCATCTGCCCCCCGGACAGTTGCGTCACCGGGCGGTCGGCGTACGACCCCAACTCCACCAGATCCAAGGCCTGTGCGACGGCCTTGTTCAGTTCGGCCCGCGGCGTGCCTCGTGCCTTCAGCGGATAGGCGACATTCTGGCGCACCGTCATGTGCGGCCACACCGCATAGGACTGGAACACCATGCCCAGATTCCGGCTGCGCGGCGGCACCAGCACGCCGGCCTGCGGGTCGGTGTACATCGTCCCACCGATCACGATGCGCCCGGAGGTCGGATGCTCCAACCCCGCGACGCAGCGCAAGGTCGTGGTCTTGCCGCAGCCGGACGGCCCCAGCAGCACCACGATCTCCCCCGCGGCAATGGTGAAGGACACATCGTCCACGGCGGCCTTGGCCACCGGTGGTTTGCCGGTGGTGAAGACCTTGCGAAGCTGCTCGACGCGGAGTTCGGAGGACATGTTACTGGCGGTATCCGAAGGCTTTGTTCCAGTCCTCCAGCCACGGGGCATTGAGCGACTCGAACTGGGCGAAATCAGGGGTCCACAGCTTGTCGGTCTTCGGATCGAAGCCCGGCGGCGCAATGGGCGGGTTCTTCAGGGAGGTCATGTTGCCCTGGTCGCGCAGGGAATGCTCCTGGCCCTCGTCCGACAGCATCCAATCCATCCACAAGCGCGCGGCATTGGGATGGCGGGCGGCTTTCGGGATGGCACCGCCATAGGGGATGATCGGGATGCCTTCCTTCGGGTAGACGGCGTCGATCGGCGCGCCGGCCACCTTCTTCGGATAGACGATGTTGAAGATCAGCGGCGCCACCAGGATTTCCCCGCGCACGACGGCATCGGACAGCGGCGCGCCGGACGGATACAGCTTGGTCTTGTTGGCGGCGAGCTTCGGCCAGTAGTCCTCGCCCAGCACCTGACGCTCAAACATCGCGCGGGTCCAGGTGGTGCCACCGGAGGGCGCGATCACCTGGCCGACCTTCCCGTCGCCCCATTCCGGTTTGGTCAGATCCCACCAGGTCTTCGGCGGGTTCTTCACCAGCTCGGTGTTCCAGGCGATCGACCAGGCGGGCGTGATGGTCGGCCAGATCTTCGGGGACACCAGGGTGGCCGGCATATAGTCGGCCGCGTTGGGGGGCGCGTAATCGGCGAACAGCTCCTCCAGCGCCTTGACCTGGGCACGATCGGAGTGATCCAGAATGTCCGCTTCCAGCTTGTTCTGCGACGCTTCGGTGCGCACGCGGGTGATCAACTGCCCGCCGGACGCGCGCACCATCCGCACCTTGATGCCCGGAAACCGCTTGTTGAACAGGGTGATCGTGTCCTGCATCACCTCCGGGAAAGCGGCGGTGTACAGCACCAACTCGCCTTCCTTCTTCGCCGCATCGACCAACGCGGCCGGCGCCTGGAACGGTTTCGCGGCGCGAGCGGGTCCGTATTTGGCAATCAGGCCAAACGCGGCAAGCGATCCCAGGGCGTAGCGGCGAGACAGAGTCAACATGCGGTCAAAGGTCCTTATTGTCGGTAGCCGTAGGTCTTGTTCCACTCCTCCAGCCACTTGTCACGCAGGGTGTTGAAGGCGGCGAATTCGGGCAGCCACAGCTTGTGGCGGGTGGCATCGAACATATCGGGCTTCACCGGAGGCGTGGCGAGCGAGGTCAGGTTGCCCTGCTCGCGGATCGACTGGCTCTGGCCATCGTCCGACAGCACCCAATCCAGCCAGAGCTTGGCCGCATTGGGATAGCGCGACGATTTCGGGATGCCCGAGCCATAGGGGATCACCGGGATGCCCTCGGGCGGATAGATCGCCTCGATCGGCGCGCCGTCCCGCTTTTTCGGGAAGGCGGCGTTATGCGTCAGAGGCGCCATCAACACTTCACCACGGGTGACGCTGTCGGACAAAGGACCGCCGGAGGGGAACAGCTTGGGCTTCGTCGCCGCCTGCCTGACCCAGTAGTCATCGGCCAGGACCATGCGTTCGAACATGATGCGGGTCCAGGTGGTGCCGCCGGACGGGCCGATCACCTGGCCGATGTTGCCGTCGCCGTATTCCGGCTTGCACAAATCCATCCAGTTCTTCGGCGGGTTCTTCACCAGTTCCGAATTCCAGGCGATGCACCACGAAATCGTGACCGTGGGCCAGAGCTTGGGAGAGACCAGCGCGGCCGGCATGTAATCGGCGGCATTGGGCGGCGCATAATCGGCGAACAGCGCCTCCAGTTCCAGCATCTGGCCGCGGTCGGAATGCTCGATCACATCCGCGTCGAGCTTGCCGGCGGCGGCTTCCGTGCGAACGCGGGTGATCAGTTGGCCCCCGGAGGCTCGGACGAAGCGGACCTTCACGAAGGGGAAGCGCTTGTTGAAGAGGGTGATGACCTCCTGCTGCACCTCCGGGAAGGTGGCGCTGAACAGGGTGAAGCCGCCTTCCTTGCGGGCGGCGTCGATCAGCGAGCCGGGTGGGTCATACGGCTTGAGGGCGCGGGCCGGCCCGTAGGCCAGGGTGGCGCCGGTGGCGGCAAGCGATCCAAGAACCTGACGGCGTGTGAACTGCATCGAGACATCCCCTCCGATGGCGCCGGCGGTTGGATCGATCGCGAAAGTGCCTCACACACAAAGGCCGGAGGGCGCTTTCTCGCGACGACGTCCGCCGGTCAGCCGGTTCGTACCACTCCCCCTTCGGCGGCGCCGCGAGAAAGCCAGTTGGTGCACGTGATCAGGACGGCGAGCAGTGCCATCTGCACCAGGCTGAACGCCGCGGTGATGCCGATGTTGCCGCCCTCGTAATAGCCCAGAAGCTGCACCGCCATGACCATGGTGCCGCTGGAATAGAGGAACAGGGACGATCCCAGTTCCCTTATCGCCAGAATGAACAGCAGGGTCATGCCGGCAACGACGCCGGGACGCGCCAGCGGCAGGACGATGGTGCCGATGGTGCCCAGCATGCCGCGGCCGCAGATCCAGGCGGCTTCCTCCAATTCCTTGTGGAGTTGCATCAGAGATGTGGACAGCGCCTTCACGGTGTCGGGCAGGAAGCGGGCGACGAAGGCCAGCGCGAGGATCCAGAACGTGCCGTAAAGCCCGCCGGGCAGGCCGATCCAGGCCCAGAGATAGGCGACGCCGATCACAAGGCCGGGAATGGCAACGGGGATCGTGGTGATGATGTCGATGATGCGCCGGCCGGGGGTTTGCGTGCGGGTGATCGTGTAGCCGATGGCGAAGGACAGGATGCCGCCGATGATGGCCGTCAGCACGCCAACATACATCGAGTTGTAGATCGATTGCAGGGTCAGCGGGTTGTCGAACATCTTGTTGAAGTGGATCCAACTATACTGGGTCATGTCGAACAGCGCCGGAATGTCGCGGATGAACATGAATTTCCGGAACGCCGCAACGGTCAGCGCCAGGGTCGGCAGGATCACGACCACGAATATGTAGACGATCGCCAGCCCCAGGGTCAGGAATCGCCATGGCCCCAGGTTCAGCGCCCTCGGCCGGAACGCCTTGCCGGCAACCGTGGTGTAGCTGCGTCCGGAGATCGCCTTCTGCTGCAAATAGACCAGGAACCCGGTGACGATCATCAGGATCACGGCGACCGAGGCCGCGGTGTTGTATTGCGGCGGCGACCAGGCGGTCAGCGCAAAGATATAGGTGGTCAGCACCGGGATATTGGCCGGCGAGCCCAGCACCGCGGGTATGCCGTAGATGCCGAGCATGATGATGAAGGAGAGGAGCATGCCGGCGATGATGGCGGGCATGATCAGGGGGAAGGTGACGGTCGCCATGGTGCGGGTCGCGCTGGCGCCCGAGATTTCGGCGGCTTCCTCCAGCGACGGGTCCATGTTGCGCAGCGCGGCGGCGGTGAACATGTAGACATAGGGCGCGTAGTAGATGCCGAAGACGAAGATCATGCCCGTCATCGAGTAGAGATCGATCCGGATCGGCAGCCCCATCTTTGACATGATCAGATTGATCAGCCCGGTCTTGGGCGAGCCTAGGATCGCCCAGGCGACTCCGGCGACCAGGGGCGGCACGAACAAAGGCAACATGCCGGCGCTGGCGATCAGGGCCTTGCAGGGCGTGTTGGTGCGCACCACCACCCAGGCGAAGGACAGGCCGATGAAGACGGCGACGATGGTGCCGCCTCCACAGGCGATCAGGGAGTTGAGCAGGGCGCCCGCGACATTCGGGTTGGCGGCGACGGTCAGGAAGTTGGCGATCGACAGGTCGGACAACTGGTAGCCGTCGACCACGGGATTGACGTTGGTCAGGGCGCCGATCAGCAGCATGGATGTCGGGTAGATGATGAGGAATGAGAGCACGGCCAGCAGCAGAGCCGCCCAGGCCCATGGCAACCAGCGATGCGACCGCGACGCGTGTGGGTTCGTCTTTGCTCCGCCCATGGCGAGGCTGGTCGCCTGTGCGTCCACCCGGTTTCCTCCCTGTCAGAGGGGGCAAACTGTCACAGGGGTGGTGTCGATGGCAATGCGGTGTGTTGGTGTGGGGTGTCGTGGCGGGGATCGCGATCCCGGTGTCCGCCTTGCTCAGGTGAGGGGAGAAAGCCTTGGGGCGCTGCCCCAAACCCCGCGACAGCTTTGCCCTTCGAACCCCCCAAGGCTGGGCCTTGGTGGGGGTCGAGGGGGCAAAGCCCCTCGCGGGGTTTGGGGCAGCACCCCAAGGCTTTCTCCCCTCACCCGATCAACCCTGTCCGTCGAGCAGGACCGCATTGCCGTACAGACGAGCATCCGGTAGTGTCTACACGCATACACGACAGGAGGTCCGTGGGGACATCATGCCGCTGAACATCCGCAGCGATACCGTCAATGCCCTGGCCGAACGCCTGGCCGCGCGCAAGAATATCAACAAGACCGAGGCCGTGCGGCTCGCGCTCACGCACGAGTTGCGCCGCCTGGATGAAGCCGTGCCGCTGCGGGAGCGGCTGCGTCCCTTGCAGGAACGCGTGCTGGCCCGCCCGGCGACGGGACTAGAGGCGGACAAGGCATTCTATGACGAGCTGAGCGGCGATCCGTGACGTTCGTCGATGCCTCGGCGATCGTTGCCATCCTGACCCGCGAACCCGAAGCCGACCTGTTGGCGGACACGCTGGAGGCGGCTCATGATCCGATCACCTCCCCGATCGCGGTGTTCGAGGCCGCGCTGGGGCTCCGCCGCAAGCGGCATGCGAGCGTGGAGGAAGCCCGGGTGGATGTGTCGGACTTCCTGACATTGGCTGGCGTTGCAACGGTGCCCATCACCGCGCTCGACGCGGAAACGGCGTTGGACGCCTTCGCCCGGTATGGCAAGGGCACCGGTCATCCCGCGCAACTGAACCTGGGGGACTGCTTCGCCTATGCCGTCGCGCGGAACCGGCGGACCTCGCTGCTGTTTAAGGGGGACGATTTCACCAAGACGGATATCGCATCGCCCTCGGGCGCTGGATGACGCGATTTTCGACTCGGGTCACGGAACGTGGGCATCCGGAAAGGCCTGTTCATAGGCGGCCGGCTTGAAGCCGACCAGCAGGTCCTCGCCCCGGTCCAACACCGGCCGCTTAATCATGGACGGTTGGGCCAGCATCAGACCGATCGCCTTTGCCGCGTCCAGATTGTCCCGGTCCTCCGGCGGCAGCTTGCGGAAAGTGGTCCCGGATCGGTTCAGCAGCGTTTCCCACCCCACCCGACCGACCCAGGCTTCCAAATCGGCGCGCCCGATACCCGCGACCTTGTAGTCATGGAAGGCGTAGGCAACCCCGTGCTCGTCTAGCCAGGTCCGGGCCTTCTTCATCGTGTCGCAGGCCTTGATGCCGTAGAGGGTGACGGATGCCGGCATCGTGATGGTTCCCATTCGATTGCAGGCAGCAACCATAGCGCCCCGACCCCAGGGGCGGGAAGCCGGCGGAGCGGTGGGTTCCGGCCCGCTGGTCGTTATGCGGAACGGCGCGCCTCGGCCTCGGCCAGTTCGGCCAACTGGTCGGCCACCTTTCCCCAGCCTGCCATGAAACCCATCTCCTCGTGCTGTTTGTGGGCCGCCTCGTCCCAATGCCGGGACCCTGCGCGATAACGCGTCCCAGTCCCCTCCGGCGTGAACGTGAAGAAGCCCACCATGAACGGCGCCTGGGGGACCCAGCCAACCGTGAATGCGTTGGTGAAGACAATGCTCCGGTTGGGGATGACTTCCAGAACAACCCCTTCCATGTCGGAGATCTCACCGTTCGGCCCGGTCATGATCATCGCCGATCGCCCACCCGGGCGCATGTCGTTCTCGACGATCTTGGTGGTCCAGGGTTTCGGGGCCCACCATTCCTCCAATCGCTCGGTCCAGACCTTGAACACGGTTTCGGGGGACGCATCGATGTGACGCTCGATGGACAGTTCGAGGAGAGGCTGGGTCATTGCGTTTTCCCTTCCATGGCCGCGCGCATGGCGGCGAGATCGAGTTTCTTCATGGTCATCATGGCCTGCATCGCCCGTCCGGCCCGCGTCGGATCCGGATCGGACATCAACTCGCCCAGCCCATCGGGCACGACTTGCCAGGACACGCCGAAGCGGTCCTTCAACCAGCCGCAACGCCCCTCCTGCCCGCCATCGGCGACCAGGGTGTCCCAATAGCGGTCCACCTCGGCGGCATCCTTGCAGGGGATGGACAGCGATATGGCCTCGGTGAACGGAAATTGCGGCCCGCCGTTCAACGCCTGGAAGCGTTGGCCGAACAGGCGGAATTCCACCATCAGCGCGGTTCCAGGCGGGAAAGGCGCGCCGGCGCCATAGCGGGAGATTTTGTCGATGGCCGCATCAGGGAAAACCGAAACATAGAAATCCGCGGCCGCTTCCGCCTGGCCGTCGAACCACAAACAGGGTGCGATGTGGGACATGGCGCCGGCTCAGCCCTTGTTCGCGGCAACGAGCGCGAACATCGCGCCTTGCGGGTCGCGGCCCTGCAGGATCCAGTTGTTTCCCGGCACCTCGTGCGGTTCCAGCAGCACGGTCCCTCCCGCCGTTTCAACCCGGGCCCGAGCGGCCTGGATGTCGTCGACGTTGAAGTAATAGAGCCAGATGGGGCGCGGAAAATCGGGGCTGTTCATCATGCCGCCAATGGCCTCGGCCCCCGTCTCTGGACCGAACAGGAGATAGGTGCCCAGCGGCCCCATATCCATCGCCGAGGATTTGGCCCAGCCGAATTGCGTTCCATAGAAATTGAGCGCGGCTTCCCAATCGGTGGTGTGCAGTTCGTGCCATCCGCCATGCCCCGGCTTGCCTGGCGCGAAGGACGGGCTGGGACCGTGGCAGTCGCTGGCCGGCGTCATCACATAGATCGCGGCGCCCTGCGGATCGGCGATCATCGCCATGCGGCCAACGGACGGAATATCGGTTGGGGGCATGTATGACGTGCCGCCAGCCTGGGTGATCCGGGCGACACTGTCATCGACATCCGCAACGTTGACATAGCCGAACCATCCCGGGCGCATGCCGTTCGCCGCCGCGTCGGAGGGGATGGCCATCAACCCGCCAACGTGCTCGCCGCCCGCGGACAACAGGCGGTAGTCCATGCCGGGCTGGCCGCTGTCCTGCACCGACCAACCCACCACCGCGCCATAGAACCGGGTGGCGGCATCGAGGTCGGTCGTCATCAACTCGTACCAAATGAAACTGGAAGGCGTGCCTGACATCCTGTGCGTCCTTTCAGGGTTGGGGGATGCGAAACAACAAACCGAAATAGGCCTTGAGATGGCCGACACTGTCCCGCGCCACCTCCGGCCCGCCGCGTGCCTTTGCGAGAATGAACGCGCCTTGCAGAACCGCCTGGGTGTGCAGCGCCAGTGATTGCGGGGATATTCCGGCCACGCCGCGTTGTTCCATGGCCGCGGCGATATCCGCCTCCAACGTGCGGGCATGGTCGGAAATACAGGTGTTGCAGGCGTCCCGGATCGCGGGGCTGAGGACGAAAGCCTCCTGCACCATGGTGCCGGCCAGGCAAGTAAACGCCTCCACCGGGCCGGTCAGCAGATCGGCGCGGAAATCGATGTAGCCCAGCACGCGATCCAATGGATCGGGCAGGTCGTGGTAGGGCGCGGCGGCAAACAATACGCCGGTGATGTCCGACCAGTACTCGGCGGCGGCGACGCCCAGCGCTTCCTTGCTGGCGAAATGGTGGAAGAACGCCCCCTTGGTCACGCCGGCCGCCGAACAGAGGTCGTCGACCGACGTGCCGTTATAGCCCTTGGCGCGAATAACCGCGATTGCCGCCTGAAGCAGTTTGGCTGCGGCGTTGGCGGGTTTGCCTTGCGGGGTGGGCGGGTTGGGCATGGGGTGAAAACATACCAACCGGTTGGTATGTGTCAATCAGCAAGATAGCGACCTCTCCAAGCACGACGAGGCGTGCCTCGGGGGATCGGTCATCACCGCCTCCGCCTGCTGGGCACAGCCGATATTTCCATCGACGCGGCCCAACCGGACCAGCTTCATGGACCTGAAAAATGGCACCCGAAGCCGGTCGAAGTCCGCACCGACCCCAACTGGTCTGAGTAATTTCCGGTCCTACCTGAGCCGCCCCGGCACCGGTATGTTTCTGACTGTCCTGCCGCGGCCAAAGCCCGCCCTTTGAGAATGCCATCGTGTCCATCAGGTCTAATGCACTCCCACACCGATGACGCCGCTTCGCTTTCAGGGGCTACGCCTGCCAGGCGCCCAGCAATATCGCTCCCGAAAGGCGCCATGGCCCCGGACGGACACCAACGCCCGAGGTCATCCCTCCTCCTCGGCCAACGCTCGGCGGTTCACGGTGACGACAAAACGGACCCTATTGATTGGCGGCGGGGCGCTGGCTGTTGCCGGCGCGGGCGCAACCTACGCGGCGGTGCGCGGCATGGGGTCTCTCGACGACTATGAGGCCTCGGTCGCCGCGATACGGGCCGCATTGGCTCAGACACCGGATATCCGCGAATTGGCCCGGTTCGCCGCTCTCGCCGCGAACAGCCACAACACGCAGCCATGGAAATTTCGCTCCAGTGCCAACCGGATCGACATCCTTCCCGATTTTTCGCGACGGACGCCGGCGGTGGACCCGGACGATCACCACCTGTTCGTGAGCCTGGGCTGTGCCGCGGCAAACCTGGCTCTGGCGTGTCGAACCAAGGATCGGCCCGGAGCGCTTCATTTCGATCCGGCGGGCGATGGTGCGGTCGTGTTCGCGTCCGGCAACGGACCGCCGAAAGAGCCCGCCCTGTTCGACGCCATCGCCCGCCGTCAATCCAGTCGTACCGAATACGATGGCGCTCCCGTCAGCGCGTCCGATCTGCGCACGCTGACGGCGGCGGCGGCCGTCCCTGGCGTAGACCTGATCGTGATCACCGATCGGGCCCAGATCGACCGCATCGGCGAACTGGTCATTGCCGGCAACAGCGCGCAGATCGCCGACCCCGCGTTCGTGTGGGAACTCCGGTCCTGGCTGCGCTTCAGTCCTCGCCAGGCGATCGAGACGGGCGACGGCCTGTTCAGTGCCACCACCGGGAACCCTGCCCTTCCGGCCTGGCTGGGGCCGCATGTGTTCGACTGGATGTTTCGGGCCGAGACCGAGAACGCCAAATACGCCCGCCAGATCGCATCCACGCCGGCGATCGCGGTGTTCGCCTGCCAAAAGGAAGACCGAGCGCACTGGGTGCTGTGCGGGCAGGCCTGCCAGAGATTCGCATTGCAGGCGACGGCGCTCGGTCTGCGCCATGCGTTCGTCAACCAACCCGTCGAAGTCGCGCGACTACGGCCGGAACTGGCGGTCTTGGTCGGCATACCGGGCCGCCGCCCAGACCTGGTGATGCGCTTCGGGCATGGTCCGGGAATGCCATATTCGG
>CALQHT020000007.1 GCA_943330455.2 Nitrosovibrio sp. Nv4
GATACTCCCCCGTCGCGACGGTCGTATCCAAGGCTGCGGCAATCTGACTGTCGCTCCATCCCTCGCCTGCCGCCGAGGCGTCGGCTTTCAGCAGGATGCGGGCCTTCGTGATCCGCCATGCTGGGTGTTTCCCCTTATTAATCATCGTGCTGAGCTGTGCACGTTCTTCATCGCTGAGCTTCACGACGTACTTCTTTACAGAACTTTGTTTCGCGGTCACGAATCATCTCCGCATTCTTCCGGGGGGAGCGAGTCCGAAATTCACGACAAAATCAATGACGGGGGGCACTAGCCAGGACGGTACCCGGTCAGACGAGCATTCGGGGCCCGCGAGCATCTGGCCGGTCCTAGCATCGGGTACCGCCCCAAGTGGATTCCCCAACTTGATCCGAACCACGCCGGGGACTAACTCGCTTGATCAACCGGGGCAGGCGAAACGCCAGAAACCGCCGCTCGGATCGGAGGGAGGACACCGCATGACAGACCCAACCAACCGCGTCGTCATCATCGGCGCCGGCCATGCCGGTGGCACAGCCGCGGCCGAACTCCGCCGCTCCGGGTTTGCGGGCCCGATCACCCTGATCGGCGACGAGCCGCTGCCGCCCTACGAACGCCCGCCGCTGTCGAAAGCGTGGCTGAAGGGGGAGACGGATGCGGACAAGCTCGCCCTGAAGCCCGCCAGTTTCTACCCTGGCGCCGACATCGACCTGCGGCTAAGCACCAGCGCCACCGCGATCGACCGAGCATCCAAGACGATGACTCTCTCGACCGGAGAGGCAGTCCCCTACGACACCCTGATCCTTGCCACCGGCGCCCGCGCTCGGCGTATCCCGCTGCCCGGTCTGGACCTGGGCAATGTGCTGGAATTGCGGAACGCGGCGGATGCGGACCGGCTCAAGGCCGTGCTGGTCCCCGGTGCTCGTCTGGCCGTGGTCGGCGGCGGCTATATCGGCCTGGAAGCAGCAGCTTCCGCACGTGCCCTGGGCGCCGAAGTCACCGTGATCGAGCGCGAACCCCGCGTCCTGGCCCGCGTCGCATGCGAAATTCTGTCCAACTTCTTCCAGGATTTCCACCGCGCCCAGGGCGTGATCATCGAGGTCAACGCCCAGGTTGCGGCGCTGGAAGGCAGAGACGGTCTTGTCACCGGCGTCCGACTGGGTGACGGACGGCTGATCCCGTGCGATGCCGCGCTGATCGGCGTCGGCGCGGTGCCCAACCAGGAACTGGCCAGCGAGGCCGGGCTTGCCTGCAACAACGGCATTGTCGTCGATCTGGCGGCGCGGACCGAAGATCCGGCGATCTTCGCGATCGGCGACTGTACGCACCGTCCCTTGCCGCTCTATGACCGTGTGGTGCGGCTCGAAAGCGTGCCCAATGCGCTGGAGCAGGCGCGCCAGGCCGCCGCCTCGATCTGCGGCAAGCCGCCGCCGGCGCCCGAAGTGCCCTGGTTCTGGTCCGACCAGTATGATCTGCGGTTGCAGATCGCCGGCATTCCGTTCGACGCCACCCGGATCGTGGTGCGCGGCGATATCGCGGCCGGAAAGTTCGCGCTGTTCCATCTGCTGGACGATGGGACCGTGCAGGCCGTCGAAGCCGTGAATGCCTCGACCGAGTTCATGGGGGGGCGGCGGATCGTGCAGCGGCGGAAGAAGCTGACCGCGGAGAGGATCAGCGATATGGCGGTCACTATGCAGGAGTTGGCTTCGGGTTAGAGATTCCAAAGGGGCTTTGCCCCTCTGGACACCCCACCAAGGGCTGCGGCCCTTGGAACCGGAAGCTTCACATCTGTCGCATCAACCCTGCTACCCGGTCCAGGATGGGGAGGACAACGTCTTCCTTGGCCGCGGGCAGGCTGACCACCGATCGGACGATGCCCAGGTCCCGGTAGCGCTTCAGCGTGTCCAGGTCATCCGAGGAACTGAACAGGGAGATCGGGAACGTCGTTGCATCCCTCCCGGCTTCCGTCAGCATCGCCCGGAATTTCGGAACATAGTCAAAGACATCACCATACTGACCGGGGCGTCCCGCCAGCGGAATCCAGCCATCGCCATAGCGGACCGCTCGTCTGGCGGCATAGGGATAGGCGCCGCCGACGATCACCGGAGGATGCGGCTTCTGAACCGGCTTCGGCCACGTCATCATCTGGTCGAAACTCACGAACTCCCCGTGATATTCCGCCTTGGTCTGGGTCCAGATCGCCTTCATGGCCTCGATCCGCTCCCGCACCAGCTTGTGGCGGCTGGCGAAGACCGTGCCGTGGTTCTCCATCTCGTCCTGGTTCCAGCCGTTGCCGATCCCGAACAGGAATCTGCCGCCCGATACCTGGTCGATCGAGGCCACCAGTTTCGCCGTCTGGATCGGATCGCGCTGGTTGATCAGGCACACGCCCGTGCCCAGCCGCAACGTCTTTGTGACGCAGGCCGCCGCGGTCAGGGTCACGAACGGGTCCATCACGTCGTAATACTGCTTGGGCAGGTCCCCTCCCCCACCCCACGGCGATTTCCTGGACAGGGGGATATGCGAATGTTCCGCCGCCCAGATCGATTCAAAACCCCGCTCCTCCAACGCCTTGGCCAGATTGGCCGAGGTCATGGAATAGTCGGTGAAAAACATTGATGCGCCGAAATCCATGGTCTCTCTCCCTCGTTTGGTTGACGCCACCTTAGCGGCGATCCTCGATCCCGCCACCGGTGCGCCCCGTTTTTGCGATTATCGAGCCGCGTCCCACCAGGGGCAGACGCCCTGCATACGGTTGAAATTGCCGTCGATCACATTCACCGGGCGGCGTTCGCCGTCGGCGGCGGCTTTCAGGCGCATGTCGCGGGCCTGTTTGCGTTGATCGTCCGGCAGCCAGGTGCGATCGTGGCCCCACAGGCTGGCACCGACGGTGACTTCGGACGGGGTCCAGGTGCCGGGCGTGACTTCCCTGCCGCCCCAGCCGCATTCCAGCATGAAGCCGGATGGGGAGCGCAGGTAATACGATGTCACCGCGTCGTTGGGATGGCGCCCGAGGGTGGTGGCGATTTTCTCGGGCTCGCCCAGGGCGATGTCGTAACCCTGGCCGATATCGTCGAGCGAATACAGTTCCACCATCAGATGATGCAGGTCCTGTTTGCCGGTTTCGATCAGGGCGATGCTGTGGTGGCGCGGGTTCACGTGCAGGAAATAGGCGCGGAACGGGGTGGTGATGTAGTCGCTGACCCCGAAACCCAGCAGGTCCCGGTAGAATCCCAGCAGGTCGTCGATGTTCTTCACGTGGAAGACGGCGTGGCCCATGCCGAGCGGACCGGTGCGGAAACCGGAGATGGAGCGGCCGGGTTGGAAGGGGTCGGAGGCGATCTCGGCGCCGTGGAAGGCCTCCAGGCGGTTGCCGGCGGGGTCGTCTAAGCTGATCAGATCGCGCACGAAACGCTGATCGGCGAGCGACTTCGGCTCTCGGCGCACCGCGACGCCAGCCGCGTCCAGGCGCGTGGCGAGGCTGTCCAATGCGGCGGCATCGGCGACTTCGAAGCCGAAATAGCGGTCTCCGTCGGCCAGGGACCGATCGACGACGAGGCGCTGCTTACGATCGTCCATACGGAAGGATCGGGCGGAGTTGCCGTGCTCGACGGACTGCATACCGAGCCATTTGGTGGCGAAGTCGGTCCATTCGGAGAGGTTGGAGGCGCCGATACCGACATAGCCCAGGGCTTGGACTTCCACGGATTTGACCTTTCTCGGGCGGGGGTTACAGGCGGTAGAAACGGGTGGCGGTGCCGTGGAACAGGTTGGCCTTTTCGTCCGGCGTGGCGGCGGCGGAGATGCGCTTGAAGGCGTTCCAGATCGAAACGTAGCTGCACATGCCTTTATCGACCGGAAAGTTGCTTTCGAACATGCAGCGGTTGGCGCCAAAGGCCTCGATGCAGGCTTCCATGTGGGGGCGCCAGGCGTTGGCGAGTTCTCCCGACGACGGCGGCAGCGGAGCCTGGCTGAAGTCGAGGCCGCGGATGGTCATGGCCTGGCCGCCGAGTTTCAGGGTGACGTTGGGGCAGGACGCCAGCGTGTTCAGGTCCGAACGCCAACGGGCGAAGGTCTCGGCCGGGTTGACCGCATGGGGTCCGATGCGGATCGGGCCGCCGCAATGATTGGCCAGGATCGGCAGGTTGGGGAAGGCTCGGGCCAGGTCCGTCAGTTCGGGCAGTTGCGGGTGGTAGAGCGAGCTTTCATAGGACAGCCCGTATTTGGCCATGCGAGACAGACCCGCGCGGAAGTTGGGATCGGCCAGCAATCCGGCGGGCGCGGGGGCGGAGGTTTGAGTCAGGATCGCGGGATCCCACCCGGCGCTCTGGCGGATGCCCTTGAAGCGGCCTTTTCCGGCCTGGATATGGGCTTCGAGGACGGTGTCGATGCGTTCCCCGATGCGGAAGTCGCAGTAGCCGACGATGCCGGCGCATACGCCTGCGCGCCCTTGTGCCGTCGCCTGTTCGGCCACGGAGGCGACGAATTCGGTTTCTCCCACGGGGCGAAGCTCCGGGGGACCGTCCTTGCGGAAGGCGGTGCCGCATTGGATGTAGACGGTGGCGGTGATGTTGTGGCCGGCGGCCAGATCGGCGGTGAGTTCGTCGAGGAAATAGCGGCCGGATGGGCGGTCCCACAGGTGGTGGTGGGCGTCGACGATGGGTTGGTCCGGATCGATGACGGATTCCCGCAGGCGTGCGAGCCAGGCGTCGTTGACGTGCGGGTGGGGATAGGGTTTGGGGTCTGTGTTAGTGGGCATGGCGGCGCTTCCCCGGGTTTGTTTGTGGGGAGGGTATCAGGGTGGGCGGCCGTGAGTCTATTGGTACCCGGCCGCACGGAGAAAATCCTCCCCCTCCCCTTGCGGGAGGGGGTTGGAGGGAGGGGTTTTTCGCGATATCGGCGTGGAATTAACCCTCCCCCCGGCCCCCTCCCGCAAGGGGAGGGGGAGGATTTTCTCCTGTGCCATCATATCGCAAGGAACGGTTCTCAGGCCCGTAGATGCCCCGGGATCTTCAGGCCCAACCGCACCGGCACGGACCACAACTCCCGCGCCTGGCGCACAGTGTGAAACCCGGCCCGCAAATACGCCGGCATCGCGCGGGGATGGTCCGCCGTGCAGGTGTTCACCGTCATGCCGGTCACGCCCTCTCGCCACGCCTCATCCACCGCCTTGCGCAGAAACGCGAAGCCGACCCCGGTGCCCACCGCATGTGGCAGCAGCCCGAAATAGCTGAGATTGGTATCGGGCCAGGTCCGCCGGTCGAGCTCGAAAAACCCCGCCGGCTCCCCATCCGAATAGAGCACATGGATCGACACCGCACGGTCGCGCAAGAGGGCGGCCAGTTCCCGATCCGGCATGGTGCGGCGCAGCCACCAGACGTAATCGGCGCCCACGGTGTTGTAGAGATAGCGGTAAAACGCCACCGTCGGCGCGCCGAGCCGAACGACGCCCATGGTTGGGGGCAGGTCGGGCGCGCGGGAAGCCGGCGCGCGATCCATACGCAGAAAAGTGACCGTCACGCCCACCCGAACCACCGGCTCCATCCATTCCCCCCGCCGTTTCGGCATGCGGGGGAATGTTAACAGAGCCTCAGTCGTCCAGGAAGCTACGCAACTTCCGGCTGCGGCTGGGATGCTTCAGCTTGCGCAGGGCCTTGGCCTCGATCTGGCGGATACGCTCGCGAGTCACGTTGAACTGCTGGCCGACCTCTTCCAGGGTGTGGTCGGTGTTCATGCCGATGCCGAAGCGCATGCGCAGAACGCGTTCCTCACGCGGGGTCAGCGACGACAGCACCCGCGTGGTGGCTTCCCGCAGATTGGCCTGGATGGCGGCATCAAGCGGGATGACAGCGGCCTTGTCCTCAATGAAGTCGCCGAGGTGCGAATCTTCCTCGTCGCCGATCGGGGTTTCCAGGCTGATCGGTTCCTTGGCGATCTTCAGGACTTTCCGCACTTTCTCAAGCGGCATGCCCAGCTTGTCGGCCAGTTCCTCGGGCGCCGGTTCGCGGCCGATCTCGTGCAGCATTTGCCGCGACGTGCGGACCAGCTTGTTGATCGTCTCGATCATATGCACGGGAATGCGGATGGTGCGCGCCTGATCGGCGATGGAGCGGGTAATCGCCTGCCGGATCCACCAGGTCGCATAGGTGGAGAACTTGTAGCCGCGGCGATACTCGAACTTATCCACCGCTTTCATCAGGCCGATATTGCCCTCCTGGATCAGGTCCAGGAATTGCAGGCCGCGATTGGTGTATTTCTTGGCGATGGAGATCACCAGGCGCAGATTCGCCTCGATCATCTCCTTCTTCGCCCGCGCGCTGTCGCGTTCGCCGCGCGACACCGTCATATAGACGCGGCGGAATTCCGCGATCGGCAGGCTGGCATCGGTCGCCACGGCGGAAATCTGCGCCCGCACATTGCCGATGTCGGTCGGGTGCTTGGCCACGAACAGGCGCCAACCCTTGCCGGTATTCTTGCCCACCCGTTCCAGCCAGTTCGGGTCCAGCTCATAGCCGCGATAGTTCTTCAGAAACTCCTCGCGGTTGACCTTGCAGCCATCCACGGCCATGCGCATCAACTGGCCTTCCAGGGTCGTCAGGCGCTGGTTGAGCTGCTTGAGCTGGGTGACCAGCTCCTCGATCCGGTTGTTGTGCAAGCGGACCTGGCCGACCTTCTGGACCAGTTCCTCGCGGATCTTTTCGTAGCTTTTTTCCGATCGCGTGGTGACTTCCTCGCCGCTGGTCATGCTTTCCAGCCGGCGGTGCTGCATTTTGTGCAGCTTCTTGTAGAGGTTTTCGATTTCCTCGAAATTGGCCAGCACCTCGGGCTTCAGCTTCTCTTCCAAAGCCGACAGCGACATCGACGGGCCGTCGCCCTCCTCATCGGGGTCGATGTCGTCATTCGCCGGGAAACCGTCGCCACCACCGCTGGCCTCGACCGCTTCGACGCTGTCGGGCGTCGGCGCGCCGGCGCCATCGGTCGCTTCCAGGTCGATGATGTCGCGCAGCAGCATGCGCCCGGCCTTGAGCTGCTCATGCCAGGAGATGATCGCCTTGAAGGTCAGCGGGCTTTCGCACAGCCCGTTGATCATCATGTCGCGGCCGGCCTCGATCCGCTTGGCGATCGCGATCTCGCCCTCACGCGACAGTAGCTCGACGCTGCCCATCTCGCGCAGATACATGCGGACCGGATCGTCGGTGCGGCCGAGATTAGCCTCATCGACGTTGCCGGTCTGGCCTTCCTCTTCCTCGGCGTCCTCGGACTTCTCCGCCTTCGCGACGGGGGCGTCGCCGTCCTCGGATTCCTCGCTTTCGACGACCTGGATGCCCATTTCCGAGAAATTGGCCATCACGTCTTCGATCTGCTCGCTGCTGTTCTGATCCGGAGGCAGGATCATGTTCAGCTCATCGAAGGTGATGTATCCACGCTCCTTGCCGCGGGCGATCAACCGCTTCATGGCCGCGCTCTGAACATCCAGCAGCGTGGTCTCGACGTCCTGTTCAGCCGTTACGGTATCGCCAGCGACACTCGGTTTGGTGGCCATGTCTCAGCGCACTCCTTCGTCACACGGGGCGCTGCCGGATCGGCGCTGCCCCTCACTATTATGCGGCCTCAAGTTCGATCCCGTCCGGTTCGCCGCGTTGGACCTTCAACAGGGCCTCCACCCGGGCGGTGAGGCGATTTTGATTCTCACGGGTCATCTCACGGTCGAAATCCCCTCTGGCGGCTTCAACCTCCGCACGGAGTTGTTCGACGTTGAGGAACCCAAAAATATGCCACCATCCCGCTCCGGCCTCCGCCAGCATGGCCGAGGGGAATGCACAGGCAGGTAACGGCACGGGAACCGACGCCAGAACATACGCGACATCCGCCTGCAATCCAGATGTGGTCAGGTGGTCCATCACCCCCTCAGAGTCAAGAACGTCAACGCGATCAGCCCATTCCCGGATCGCCTGTCTCACCCTTTCCAGCCGCCCATCCAAGGTCAGGCGCGCATAGCTGGGCTCCACATCCTCCAGCAGCGCGGGGTGACGCAGCAGGATCGCCGTCAAAATCCGCAACCGCTCGCTGTCGCTCGATTCCGTGCTTGGAACCGGACGGATAACCAGACCGGAGGCACGCGCCGGCTCCTGTTTGCCGAATTTGCGCGCCGCGCCAAGGGTGGATTTCCCTTGGCTGGCTTTCCCTTGGCGCCGTTCGGCATAGAAGCGGTCGCGGAACGTGGTGCGATATTCGCCCGCCAAGGTCTTGTCCGCGATCAGGTTCGCCGCGGCGTCCAATCGCGCCATGAAAGCGGCTCGCAATTCGGGGCCGGATGCCGGAGTCACACCCTCTCGCAACACGTCGTAGAGCACATCGGCGAGTGGTCGCGCCGCGGTCAGCATCGCCTGGAAATCTCCGGGGCCATTCCGGCGGACCAGGCTGTCCGGGTCTTCGCCCGACGGCAGGGTAACCAGTTGCAACGTCTTTTCCGCCGTGATTAGCGGCAAGGCGATTTCCGCGCCGCGCGCCGCTGCCCGCGATCCGGCGGCATCGCCGTCGAAACACAGGATCGGCACCGGCGAGACCTGCCACAGAAGCTCCAACTGATCATCGGTCAGCGCCGTGCCCAGTGGCGCAACGGCGCCGGTGAAACCGGCCTGGTGCAGGGCGATGACGTCCATATAGCCTTCGACGACCACCAGGGACTGGCCGCTGCGCACCCCGTTGCGCGCCATGTCCAGGCCGTAGAGGTTGCGGCGCTTGGAGAACAACGCGGTTTCCGGGCCGTTCACGTATTTGGGCTGCCCGTCGCCCATGATGCGGCCCCCGAAGCTGATCGTCCGGCCTCGTCGGTCGCGGATCGGGAACATCACCCGGTTGTAGAACAGGTCGAATGTCCGGCCGGTTTCATCGTCGCGGCGCATAACGCCGACTTCGACAAGCTGATCCGCGGTCACGCCCTCCCGCGCCAGATCGGCGGCGATCGCACCACGGCCCTCGCCGGACCAGCCGAGACCGAATTGCTTGATGGTCTCCAGGGTCAGGCCGCGGCCGAGAAGATAGGTCAGGGCAGTGTGGCCTTCGGGGAGGAAGAGGCGGCGTTGATAGGCGCCGGCCGCGGCTTCCAGGATCCCGCCCAGGTCCAGTCGGCGGCGTTCGGCTTCCGCGGCCTCTGGCGTCGGTTGGGGGACGTCCATCCCGGCCTCGGAGGCGAGTTGCTCCACCGCTTCCATGAAGCCGGTGCCCTGGCTTTGCATGACGAAGCCGATCGCATCGCCATGCGCGCCGCAGCCGAAGCAATGGTAGTGGTCGTCATAGACGTAGAAGCTGGGGTTCTTTTCGCCATGGAACGGGCAGCAGCCCTTCCACTGCCGGCCCGATCGCGCCAGGCGCACACGTCGGCCGATCACCGCCGCGATCGGGGTGCGGCTGCGCAGTTCGTCCAGGAAATTTGGGGGCAGGGCCATCAGGCGGCCATCAGGCTGAGAGTTTCGCTTTCACGATCGGCCCGGCCTTGGCCATATCCAGGGCAGCGGCATGTTTCGCCCGCAGCGCCGCCATGACCTTGCCCATGTCCTTGATGCCGGCCGCGCCGGTTTCGGCGATTGCGCCGGCAACCGCTGCCTCAATCGCTGAATCGTCCAACTGTTGCGGCAGGAACGCCTCGATAACCGCGATTTCGGCGGATTCCTTGGCCGCCAGTTCCGGGCGATTGCCTTGGATGTACATCTCCACCGATTCGCGGCGGGATTTCACCATGCCGCGCAGCATCGACAGGATTTCGTCGTCGGGGACCTTGTCGATGCCCTTGGGGCGCGACGCGATATCGACGTCCTTCAGCTTCGCCATGATCATGCGCAAGGTCATGGTGCGGGGCGCGTCGCCGGCCTTCATCGAGGTTTTCAACTGCTCGGTGAATTGTTCTCTAAGTGCCATCACGACTCCCTCCGCGCTTAAGCAGCCGCCGCATACCGTCATTGCCGGGTCAAGCTCGGCAATGACGGTATGCGACGGTCGGCATCAAACAACCACTATACACCGTCCGGTTCGAAAAATCCGCCTGGCTCAAGGTTGCGGAAAAAATTTCCTGAACGCATTCGCATTTTCTTGTCGCGGGAATTTTTTTCCGATATCGGTCCGCCATGCCGATACTCGTGGACGAAATCATCGACCGGTTGGGTGGCGCCGAGGCTGCCGCCCGCCTCGCAGGGGTGAGCACCGAGGCTGTGCGCAAATGGCGCCAGGCCGGCTCCATCCCTTCCCGCCATTGGTACGCGATCGCCGCGTCGACTGGCCTGACCCTGGCCGAATTGCGCGGTGGGGCGACCGAGGAACCCCTGACCCAAGATGAGGTGCCTCCAGGCGCGACCGCCGCGCTGGTGCTAGCGGACGGGACGGTGTTCTGGGGGCGCGGTTTCGGCGCTTATAGCCAGGCGGGCGCCGGTGTGGGGGAAATCTGCTTCAACACCGGGATGACCGGGTATCAGGAAACCCTGACCGATCCGTCCTATGCCGGCCAGATTATCACCTTTACCTTTCCTCATATCGGCAATGTCGGCACCAACCACGCCGATATGGAGGCGGTGTCGGTTGCCGCCCGTGGCCTGGTGGTGAAGCAGGACATCACCGAGCCGTCGAACTGGCGATCCGTCCAACATTTGGATGCCTGGCTGCGCGCCCGGTCGATTTCCGGAATTGCCGGCGTGGACACGCGCGCGCTGACGGTGCGCATCCGCGATGGCGGACCTCCCAGCGGCGTTCTGGCGTTTCCGGAGAACGGAAAATTCGATCTGGAGGCGTTGCGGGCGCAGGCTCTGGCATGGCCCGGGTTGGAAGGCATGGATCTGGCGAAAGAGGTCACCTGCCGGCAGAGCTACGCCTGGAATGAGACGCAATGGGCGTGGCCCGATGGCACCGGTCGGCAGGACGCGCCGCGATATCATGTCGTGGCGGTGGATTACGGGGCCAAGCACAATATCCTGCGGTGTCTGGCCTCGGCCGGGTTCCAGGTCACGGTGGTGCCGGCCACATCGACGGCCGAGGACATCTTGCGGCACAAACCGGATGGTGTGTTCCTGTCCAACGGCCCGGGCGATCCGGCGGCAACCGGGGTTTACGCGGTGCCGGCGATCAAGGGCGTGCTGGACGCCGGAGTGCCGCTGTTCGGCATCTGTCTGGGGCATCAGTTGCTGGCTTTGGCGCTCGGTGCGCGGACCTACAAGCTGCAACGCGGCCATCGCGGCGCCAACCAGCCGGTCAAGGACCTGACCACCGGCAAGGTGGAGATCACCAGCCAGAACCACGGATTCGCGGTGGATGCCGACAGCCTGCCGGGGAACGTGAGCGCAACGCATGTCTCGCTGTTCGACGGCTCGAACGAGGGGCTGGCCTGCACCGACCGGCCGGCGTTCAGCGTGCAGTATCATCCGGAAGCGAGCCCGGGACCGAGCGATAGCCATTATTTGTTCGGACGGTTTCTGGAGATGGTGGAGAGGCGGGCGTGAGATGGATGCGCTCGATCTGCTGCTGGTCACGGCGTTCAGGCACGTGATCCACGAACCGAATGCCGAGGCGGCGTGTGAGCGGTTTCAGAGCATCGCCGCACGACCTGTCGACGGCCAAACGTTCCATGACACGGTGGCACGCGCGCTGCGCGAAGGGTTGGTGCGCGACCCAATCCGTCTCCCCGAAGGCGCCCTGCAATGCCACTGGCATCTGGAGTTGACTCCGGCCGGTGTAGCGGCGGCGCGGACGGTTCTCGCCACTCAATCCAAGATCTGAGGGACACGATGCCCAAACGCACCGACATCAAATCCATCATGATCATCGGCGCCGGGCCGATCGTGATCGGCCAGGCCTGTGAGTTCGACTATTCCGGCGCGCAGGCCTGCAAGGCCCTCAAGGCCGAGGGCTACCGCGTCATCCTGGTCAACTCCAACCCGGCCACGATCATGACCGATCCGGGTCTGGCGGATGCCACCTATATCGAGCCGATCACGCCGGAGATCGTCGAAAAGATCATCGCCCGCGAGAAGCCCGACGCTCTGCTGCCCACCATGGGCGGGCAGACGGCGCTGAACACAGCGATGAAGCTGGATGCCAACGGCGCGCTGAAGCGCCACGGGGTCGAGCTGATCGGCGCCAAGGCCGACGTCATCGACCGCGCCGAGGACCGGCTGAAATTCCGCGACGCGATGGCGGAAATCGGCATCGAGTCGCCTCGGAGCGCCATTGCCCATACATTGGAAGAAGCCAGGGCCGCCCTTGCCATGACGGGCCTGCCCGCGGTGATCCGTCCCAGCTTCACCCTGGGCGGCACCGGCGGCGGCATCGCCTACAACAAGGAAGAATTCGAACAGATCGTCGCCGGCGGCCTCGAAGCCTCCCCCACCACCGAAGTGCTGATCGAGGAATCCGTTCTCGGATGGAAAGAATACGAGATGGAGGTGGTCCGCGACCGGGCGGACAACTGCATCATCGTGTGCTCGATCGAGAACGTCGATCCGATGGGCATCCATACCGGCGATTCCGTGACCGTTGCTCCCGCGCTGACCTTGACCGACAAGGAATACCAGCGGATGCGCGATGCCTCGATCGCGTGTTTGCGCAAGATTGGCGTCGATACCGGTGGGTCCAACGTACAGTTCGGCCTGAACCCGGCGGACGGGCGCATGGTGGTCATCGAGATGAACCCGCGCGTCTCCCGCTCCTCGGCGCTGGCATCGAAGGCGACAGGTTTCCCGATCGCGAAAATCGCCGCCAAGCTGGCCGTCGGCTACACCTTGGACGAGCTGACCAACGACATCACGATGGTGACTCCGGCCAGTTTCGAGCCGACCATCGACTATGTGGTGGTGAAGATCCCCCGCTTTACGTTCGAGAAATTCCCCGGCACCCCTGCCCTGCTGACCACGTCGATGAAGTCCGTGGGCGAGGCAATGGCGATCGGGCGCAGCTTTGCCGAAGCCCTGCAAAAGGGCCTGCGCAGCATGGAAACCGGCTTTTCCGGCCTCGATCCGGTCGAACCGCCGGGCGATGGCGGCGCCGACGC
Organism: Nitrosovibrio sp. Nv4; assembly: GCA_943330455.2. Lineage (GTDB taxonomy): Bacteria > Pseudomonadota > Alphaproteobacteria > Acetobacterales > Acetobacteraceae > Rhodopila. The sequence continues at coordinate 13,031 of CALQHT020000007.1, forward strand.
GTTCCGGGCGGCGCTGTCGCAGCCGAGCCCGGACCGGTTGCTGATGGCGGCCCAGGCGATAAGGGCGGGGGTGTCGATCCAGGACATCCACGACGCCTGCAAGTTCGATCCGTGGTTCCTGCGCGAACTGGAACGCATCATCGTGGCCGAACGCGAAGTGACCGCTTCGGGGTTGCCGACCGAGTCCGGCGCGCTCCGTCGGTTGAAGGCCTTGGGGTTCTCGGACAAGCGGCTGTCCGAACTTTCGGGCCGGCCGGAGGATGAGGTGGCCGCCCAACGCCAGGACCTCGGTGTGCTGCCGGTCTACAAGCGCATCGACACCTGTGCGGGGGAGTTCGCCTCCGCCACCCCCTATATGTATTCGACCTATGAGGGCGGCTACGGCACCCCGGTCTGCGAGTCCGATCCCACCGACCGGACCAAGATCGTGATCCTGGGCGGCGGACCGAACCGCATCGGCCAGGGGATCGAGTTCGACTATTGCTGCGTCCACGCCGCCTATGCGCTGAAAGAGGCCGGGTTCGAGACCATCATGGTCAACTGCAACCCGGAAACCGTCTCCACCGACTATGACACCTCCGACCGGCTGTATTTCGAGCCGCTGACGGCCGAGGACGTCATCGCCCTCGTCCGCCGCGAGCAGGAAAACGGCACCCTTCTCGGCTGCATCGTCCAGTATGGCGGGCAGACCCCGCTGAAGCTGTCCCAGGCCCTGTCCAAGGCCGGCATCCCGATCCTGGGCACCAGTGCGGATGCCATCGATGTGGCGGAGGACCGGGAGCGGTTCCAGGCCCTGCTGCAGCGCCTGGGCCTCCGCCAGCCCGACAACGGCATCGCCCGGTCCGCCGAGGAGGCCGAAGCCATCGCCGAACGCGTCGGCTATCCGGTGGTGATCCGGCCGTCCTACGTCCTGGGCGGACGCGCCATGGAGATCGTCTACGACCGCTCCGGTCTGCACCGCTACATGCGGGAAGCCGTCCGGGCGTCGGGCGAAAACCCGGTGCTTATCGACCACTACCTGAACGACGCGATCGAGGTCGATGTCGACTGCATCTGCGACGGCGAGACGGTCTATGTCGCAGGCGTGATGGAGCATATCGAGGAAGCCGGCATCCATTCCGGCGATTCCGCTTGCTCCCTGCCGCCCTATACCCTGTCTCCGGCCACCGTCACCGAGCTGAAGGCGGAAACCGAGGCGATGGCCAAGGCGCTGAATGTCGTCGGGCTGATGAACGTGCAATACGCGATCAAGGACGATACGATCTACGTGCTGGAGGTCAACCCTCGCGCGTCTCGCACGGTGCCATTCGTGGCCAAGGCCACCGGCGTGCCGGTTGCCAAGATCGGAGCCCGGGTGATGGCGGGGGCGAAACTGGCCACCGATTTCCGCCTGGACGACGATTCGATCGCCCCGCATGTCGCGGTGAAGGAAGCCGTCTTCCCGTTCGCCCGCTTCCCCAATGTGGACACCATCCTGGGACCGGAGATGAAATCGACCGGGGAGGTCATGGGGCTCGATTCGAGCTTCGAGCGTGCCTTTGCCAAGGCGCAGTTGGGCGCGGGGGTGATCCTGCCGGAACAGGGCACCGTGTTCCTGTCGGTGAAGGACGCCGACAAGAAGGGCCTGGCCGCCCTGGCACGCCGGCTGACCGAGATGGGCTTCACCATCCTGGCGACTCGCGGCACCGCCGCCCGCATTAAAGAGGCGGGGCTGCCGGTGACCCTGGTCAATAAGGTGCTGGAAGGACGCCCGCATTGCGTGGACGCGATTCGCTCGAGGGACGTGCAACTGGTGATCAACACCGCGTCCACCCCGCAATCGGTCGCCGACAGCTTTGCCATCCGCCGCGGCGCGCTGACGTACGGCATCCCGCACTACACGACGATGGCCGGCGCGCGGGCCGCCGTACACGCAATTGCGGCATTGAAAGCGGGAACGCTTGAAGTTGCGCCCCTTCAATCCTACTTTCGCGGTTCGTTCTGAGCTGAACACCGCGATCGGACCCGGCCCGGCCCCAATTGGGCCGCGGTCGCGACGCGCGGTTGAAGCGTCCAAAACGAAACCCCCAGGCACACCTCCCAGGCAAACCAACTGGGGGGCAGGCCTTTCGGGGTTTGCTTATCGCCTGAAACCTGCGCAGGCTTGCGACCGCGTGCGGTTCGCGGATTGATTCGCGATCCAACCCACGCCAGCCTGCTCAGCCCTTTATCACTGTCGCTCGAAGGACCTCGACGTGCAGAAGTTTCCTATGACCGCCCCAGGCCTGCAGCGACTGCAAGACGAGCTCCGCCACCTGAAAGCGGTTGAACGCCCCGCGATCATCCGTGCGATCGCCGAGGCACGCGCCCACGGCGATCTGTCCGAAAACGCCGAATATCATGCCGCCCGCGAACGCCAATCCTTCATCGAAGGCCGCGTGATCGAGCTGGAGGAGATCGTCTCGGCCGCCGAGGTCATCGATCCGTCCACCCTGACCGGGGACCATGTGAAGTTCGGCGCCCATGTGTGGGTGGTCGATGAGGAGACCGAGAAGGAAAACACCTACCAGATCGTCGGCGTGCACGAAGCCGACATCAAGGCGGCGCGCCTGTCGATTTCCTCGCCGCTGGCCAAGGCGCTGATCGGCAAGAAGGTTGGGGAGACCGTGTCGGTCCCCGCGCCGGGTGGCGATCGGTCTTACGAGATTCTGGGCATCAAGTTCATCTAAGGCGGATCGTGACAGCGCGTAGCGTGCGGATGCGTCCATCGGCTCGACCTGACCGAGACCTGGCCCGGTCGATCCAGGCGTGATCACGCTTTCGGATATCCAGGCGGCGGCGGAGCGAATCGCCGGCCGGGTGCTGCGCAGCCCGACGGTTGCCAGCGACTCGATTTCGCGCGCGACGGGGGCGAGCGTCTTCCTGAAGCTGGACAATCTGCAAGCCACCGGCGCGTTCAAGGAGCGCGGGGCGGCCAACCGGCTGTCGCAGTTGAACGAACTGGAACGGGCGCGCGGCGTCATCGCCATGTCGGCCGGAAACCACGCCCAGGCGGTGGCGCGTCACGCGCAGTTGCTGGGCATCGCCGCCACCATCGTGATGCCCAAATTCACCCCGGCGACGAAGGTGACTCGCACCGCCGCATGGGGCGCAAAGGTCGTCCTGTTTGGCGAAACCCTGGCCGAAGCGGCGGAGCATGCCACCACCCTGGCGCAACGGGACGGGCTGGTGTTCATCCATCCCTATGACGATCCCGAGGTGATCGCGGGCCAGGGCACCCTCGCTCTGGAGATGTTGCAGGACGTCCCCGACCTGGATGCCCTGGTGATCCCGGTTGGCGGCGGCGGTCTGCTCGCCGGCTGCCTGATCGCGGCCATGGCGCTGCGGCCGGGCATCGCGGTCTATGGGGTGGAAGTCGAAGCCTATGCGCCCATGGCACAGCGCCTGGCCGGGCGCGCCGTCTCGGTCGGCGGGGCAACCATCGCGGAGGGCATCGCCGTCCGCGATATCGGCGAAATCCCATTCGAACTGGTCCGCCGCCGGGTCACCGAAATCCTGGTCACCCCGGAACGCGCCATCGAGGAAGCCGTCGGATTGCTGATCGAAGGCGGCAAGACCGTCGCCGAAGGCGCTGGGGCCGCCGGCATCGCGGCTCTGCTGACCTATCCCGAGCGGTTTCGCGGCAAACGGGTCGGGGTCGCCATCACCGGCGGCAACATCGATGCGCGCATCCTGTCCAATGTGCTGCTCCGAAACCTGCTGCGCGACGGGCGGTTGTTGCGCCTGCATCTGCAAATCCCCGACCGACCCGGCGTTCTGGCCGATATTGCTGGCAAAATCGGCGACAGCGGCGGCAATATCATTGAAGTGTCGCATCAGCGGCTGTTCGCCTCCTCGTCAGTGCAAGCCGCCGAGTTGGAGGTGATGGTTGAAGCCCGCGATCCGACTCACGCGCTGGCGATCATGGAGGCCCTGGAGCAGACTTACGTCGTCAGGCGCGTCTAGAGCGGTTTCACCCTGCCTGGAAACGGCAAACCGCTCTAGCTCTTTGTTTTATCGCATGATTCACACGCCGTGACGTTCCGCTCAGCGCGATCATGCTCTAGACATTAATGTTATGTTCATGTCACGCGATGAAACTTCATTTTCTATCCAAGCCGCTGAAATTTTCTTGCCTCCCCCATCAGGAAGTGAAAATACACGAGGCATTCCCGGCTTGGTTCGGGCGAATAATACCAACGGCCCTGACGATTGACCGATATACCGCCCTCACCGTCATCGCCGGACCTGATCCGGCAATGACGGTGAGGAAAAGTCAATGGTCAGGGCCGTTGGTATGACACGACGATTGGCGTGATAACCCTTTGGCAACCATTCCCGGCACTATGATCACCATCCCGCAGGACGTTCACCCATGATTGCCCGCCCCGCCCATCTCACGGCTCTGGAAGCCGAAAGCATCCGGATATTTCGCGAAGTTGCCGCGCAGACGACCAAACCGGTGATGCTGTATTCAATCGGCAAGGATTCCTCGGTCCTGCTGCATCTGGCGCGCAAGGCGTTCTACCCGGCGAAACCGCCATTCCCGCTGGTGCATGTCAATACGACCTGGAAGTTCCGGGACATGATCACGTTCCGGGATGCGACAATCGAACGTTTCGGGTTGGAATTGCGCCCACACACGAATCAGGATGGGCTGGCGCGCGGCATCAATCCGTTCGACCACGGCAGCGCCTATACCCAGATCATGAAGACCGACGCGCTGAAGCAGGCCCTGACCGCGGGCGGCTACGATGCCGCGATCGGCGGTGCCCGCCGGGACGAAGAACGCTCCCGCGCCAAGGAACGGGTCTTCTCGGTCCGCGGCCCCGGGCATACGTGGGAACCGAAACGCCAGCGGCCCGAACTCTGGCACCTGTATAACGGTAGTCTGGCACCGGGGGAGACGTTGCGGGTCTTCCCGCTCTCCAACTGGACCGAGTTGGATGTCTGGACGTATATACAATCCGAGAGCATCGACGTCGTGCCGCTGTATTTCGCCAAGATGCGCCCCACCGTAATCCGCGACGGCCAGATCATCGTGGTCGACGACGAGCGGATGCGCTTCCTGCCCGGTGAATCCCCGGTGGACCGCATGGTCCGCTTCCGCTCCCTGGGCTGCTACCCGCTCTCCGCCGCCGTCGATTCCGATGCCGCCACGTTGGAAGACATCGTCAACGAAATGCGCACGACCCGCGTGTCGGAGCGCGCCGGCCGCCTGATCGACAAGGACCAGGACTCCTCGATGGAAATGAAGAAGCGCGAGGGATATTTCTGATGCCCGATTCTCTCCTCCGCGTCCTGACCTGCGGCAGCGTGGACGACGGCAAATCCACCCTGATCGGGCGCCTGCTGTTCGAGTGCGGCTCCATCCCGGACGACGTGATGGTGGCGTTGGAAAGTGACTCCCGCCGCTTCGGCACGGTCGAAAACGGTGTCGATTACGCGCTGCTGGTGGATGGGCTGGCCGCCGAACGCGAACAGGGCGTGACCATCGACGTCGCCTATCGCTACTTCGAGACGCCCAAGCGCCGCTTCATCCTGGCCGATACGCCAGGCCACCAGCAATACACCCGCAACATGGTGACCGGCGCGTCCAACTCGAACCTGGCGATCCTGCTGGTCGATGCGCGCAAGGGCATTCTGGACCAGACGCGCCGCCACGCCGCGATCGCCTCCTTGCTGGGCATCCACGACCTGGTTCTGGCGGTCAACAAGATGGATCTCATGGGCTTCGACGAGGCGGTGTTCGACCGCATCGTGGCCGATTTCCGGGCGTTGCTGGGTCGGTTGGGCACCATGACCGTGACCCCGATCCCGGTCTGCGCGCGTGACGGCGACAATGTCACCACCGCCAGCAGCCGCATGCCCTGGTACACCGGCACGACCTTGCTGAAGGTGCTGGAGGACGTGGAGCTAACCCGCGCCGATGCCGATCGGCCGTTCCGCATGCCGGTCCAGTTCGTCAACCGTCCCGACCATACATTCCGTGGCTACGCCGGGACCGTTTCCGCCGGCACCATCCGCCCGGGTGCCACGGTCGTGAACGCGGCCACCGGTGTGGAGGCAAAGATCGCCCGCATCGTCACCATGGATGGCGATCTGGAGGATGCCGGCTTCGACCAGCCGGTGACCTTGGTGTTGGATCGCGAAATCGACGCGTCGCGCGGGGATGTGATCGCCGCCGCGCCGCCGCCGCGGCTGGCCGATCAGATCGATTGCTGGGTCGTCTGGATGGACGAAACGCCGCTGTTCCGCGGCCGAGCCTACCAGTTCATGCTGGGCGCGCGGACGGTGACCGGCACGATCACGGACATCACCAACCGCCTGGACGTGGAAACCCTGAACGAGATCGGCGTCCGCGAGCTGCACCTGAACGAGATCGGTCGCGTGTCGATCTCCCTGTCGCATCCGGTTGCCTGCGAAACCTATGAGACCAGTCGCGAACTCGGCGGCTTCATCCTGATCGACCGGCTGACTCGCAACACCGTCGGCGCCGGGATGGTGACCAACATCCATGCCGGTCGCAGCGAGGTCTATTGGCACCGCCTGGACGTGGACAAGCAGGCCCGCGCCGGGCTGAATGCCCAGAAGCCGGCCGTCCTGTGGTTCACCGGACTGTCCGGCGCCGGCAAGTCCACCATCGCCAACCTGGTGGAAAAGCGCCTGCACGCCATGGGCAAGCACACGATGGTGCTGGACGGTGACAATGTCCGCCACGGACTGAATCGCGACCTGGGCTTCACCGAGGCCGACCGGGTCGAAAACATCCGCCGGGTCGCCGAAGTCTCGAAACTGTTCGTGGAAGCGGGGCTGATCGTGCTGGTCTCGTTCATCTCCCCCTATCGCAACGAGCGCATGCTCGCGCGCGATTGCGTGGAGGAGGGCGAGTTCCTGGAAATCTTCGTCGACACGCCGGTCGACGAATGCCGGCGCCGAGACCCCAAGGGCCTGTATCAGAAGGCGGACTCCGGTCAGTTGCGCAATTTCACCGGGGTCGATGCCCCGTATGAAGAACCGCTCGACCCCGAAATCCGCTTGTTGACCCTGGAAGCCACGCCCGAGGAATTGGCTGAACGGGTGGTGGTGGCGCTGCGGGAACGTGGCATCGTCACCTGACGAGACACTAGAAACGGTCGCGGCGCAGATCCGGGCCTGCCGGGTCTGCGCCGAACACCTGCCGTTGGGGCCGAGGCCGGTGTTTCAGGCCTCGGCGACGGCGCGGGTGCTGGTCGCCAGCCAGGCGCCCGGCACCAAGGTCCACGAGACGGGGATTCCGTTCAACGATGCCTCCGGCGATCGGCTGCGCGGCTGGTTGGGGATCGATCGGGACCAGTTCTACGACGCCACCCGCATTGCCATCGTGCCGATGGGGTTCTGCTATCCCGGGCGGTATGCGAAGGGCGGCGACCTGCCCCCTCGCCCGGAATGCGCGCCGCTATGGCGGCAGCGGTTGCTGGCCCAGTTGCCATCCATCCGCCTGACCTTGCTGGTCGGTTCCTATGCCCAGATCAACGCGCTGGGGCCGGGCGCGATGACGGAGCGGGTCCGCGCCTACCGCGATTTCCTGCCGCTCCGGTTTCCCCTGCCGCATCCCTCCTGGCGCACCACGGGCTGGGAGCGACAGAATCCCTGGTTCACCCAGGAGGCCCTGCCCGCTCTCCGCCAGGCAGTGCGTACCGCGCTCAGCGAGGCATGAACCCTGGGTGCTGCTCCGGCACTTCCATCTCCTGCTCCAACGCCTCGATATCCGCGTCGCTGAAGCCGAAATGGTGCGCGATTTCGTGGATCACCACGTTGCGCACCAGCCGGAACAGGTCCTCGCCGGTTTCGATCCATTCCAGCAGGATCGGCTCCCGGTAAAGGAAGATCAGGTCGGGCTCGCGCACCGGGTCCGACACGCTGCGTTGGGTCAGCGGCGTGCCACGATAGAGGCCGGTCAATTCCCAGGCGGACTCGATATCGAGTTCGTCGAGGGTTTCCTCATCGGGCATGTCCTCCACCGCGATGCCGACGCCGTGGACGTGTCGGGCGAGCCGCAACGGGATCGTGGCAAGCGCACGTTCCGCCATGTTTGCGATGTCGTCGATGGTCGGCGGCAGGCCGAACGAGGGGATTGGATTGCGCAGATCGCTCATGCGGCTATTCGGTGCTATGGGAACGCGGCCGGGTCAAGCCGCCGCGACACAGGCAGCAACCGATGGAGCCCATTATGCCAAAAAAACTGACCGATGCGGAACGCGCGAGTCTGGCCTCTGTCCTGCCAGAATGGGCACTTACCGAGGGTCGCGACGCTATTTCTCGTACCTTCAAATTTCGCGACTTCAATCAGGCCTGGGGTTTCATGAACCGCGTCGCGCTGCTGGCAGAGAAGCAGGACCACCATCCGGAGTGGTCGAATGTCTGGAACACGGTGACGATCGAGCTGAGCACACATGACGCGGGCGGCCTGACCGGCAACGATGTCCGCCTTGCCCAGACGATCGACGCCCTGCTGGCCTGATGTCGGACGCGACTTCGTTCGACACAACGCTTCCCGCCAGCTTTCCGGAGCGCGCCCGGGCCATTCGCGTTGCAACCGCGCGCCTGTGTGTCCAACTGGGATGGGCGCCGCTGCACGAAGTGCCGCTGCCGAATGGACGCCGAGCGGACATCCTGGCGTTGCGGCCAAACGGGGACTTTGCCTGCATTGAGGTAAAGTCCGGACTGCGCGATTTCCTCACTGACGCGAAATGGCCCGAATATCGTGAGTTCGCGGATGCCCTGTATTTCGCGGTCGATATCGACTTCCCGCGGGAGATCCTGCCGCACGACACGGGCCTGATCGTCACCGCCGGCCCCGACGCCGATCTCCTCCGCGACGCCCCCCTCCATCGCCTCGCCCCAGCTCGGCGGCGTTCCCTGATGCAGGGGTTCGCGACATTGGCCGCGATCCGGCTGACCGCGGCCGAGGACCCGGTGGGGATGGCAGGTCTTCGCGCCGCGCTGCGGGCCGATTGAGCGGGATGCGTTAACCCTATCTTGAGACTTCGCTGCGACAGTCAGGTTCCCAGGCAGGCGTCGAAAACCGCCGTATTGCCCCAGGTTCCCGAAATTCCCGCGCGGGCGGCATCAAGGTCGATCCGGCGTCATCCTGAAAAGGACAGACCCATGTCGCCGATCCGTATTCGCCGTCCTCTGCAATTCCTGTCTGTCTGTGCCGTGGCCGCTTCGTTGGGCGGGTGTGCCGCCATCCCGCTTGCCCAACTTGCCACGACCCAGATGATGCAGCCGGCGGCCACCCAGCAGGTCATGCAGATGTCTCAGCCGACGCGGTCGCCCCAGATGATCTCCACGCGGCAAATGTCGTCTCAGATTCCGGGAAAACCTTGCCCGCAAGACGCGTCGGCGGCCTATGTCCCTGGCTGCGATATGATGACCATGACGGCTCAGCCGGCATCGCCGATGCTGTCGATGTTCCAGGGCTGGAGCGAGTCGCTCCAAAAAATGACGGGCACCACCGCGACCCGTTAGACGCCGAACCGAGATCGGCTAGCGAGAGACCATGCGGCGGGGTGCACCCAGGATGCCCCCGTCGTGGTGCTCCGGTCCGCTACATAAAGCTGCCGATGAGCATGGGTGCGTAGATCGCGATGCCCATCAGGGCCGTGCCGACACAGCCGAGCAGACCGGCGAACCAGGATAGGGCGACGGCTCCGGTGATGATGGCGGCAGAGGCCAGCACGATGCCGATCTGCAGCAGGGCGGACGACACGTCGAAGATGTCGCCTTTGGCTTTCTGGATTTCCCGGTCCGCTTCCGATGCCTTGGCGCGCGCGGCCAATTCCTTGCGGCCTTCCCCTGTTTCGGGCTCCGTTTCGTATCGGTCGACGGTTTTTCGCCAGTCAGCTATGCGCTTTTCCATGGCCGCGCGGATGGTTGGATCGGTCACGCCCAGGAGGCGAATTTCCATATCCTCGACCGCTGTCAGGACCGTTGTGCGGCGAACCGTCTTGGCCTGATAGAAAGACCAGAGATTCGATGAAGCGACATTCAGTTCGATGGCTTCATTGTCCGCGTTGGATCCGCCCAATTCGGAAAACGCGAGCAGCAGAGCCAGAACGGCAATTAGCAGCGCCACGCCGCGGTGGCTTTTCGGGGTTTCCTCGACTTCGGGTATGTCGGCCATGGACGCTGTCTCTCTTTCAGAAGCACGGCATGGCGCCGCCACGTTCGGATTCGCGGTCGCGTTTAACACCGAAAGGATGGTCGAGTCAGCCGAACGGTGGCGGACGATCCGCCTCTATGTTCGGTGGGTGAGATGGCGGGGGAAAACCCATCCGGCGCTATCGATGGATCATGGGTCAATCTTTCGGCCAATTGGAATTACCCCCCTACTGACGCGACGTTGTCCGCTGCGGCGCCAGCTTCCCAAGCGCGATCTCATCGATCATGACCGGCTTGCGGCTCAGGAAATCGTTTAGAGCCTGCCGGCGCAGTTCGACGGCGCGCTGCTGACGCATCAGGGCTGTCAGTTCATCCCGGACTTCGCTCAGCGGTGCCGGGCCCGCCGGCTGGGTTGCAAGCAGCCGGATCAGATGCCAGCCATCCGGTCCGCGGATCGGTTCGCTGATGGCGCCTTCTTCCAGTCCACGCGCCGCTTCGCGGATGGGGGCGATCAATTGATCCTCGCGCGCCCAGCCCTGGTCCCCATCCCGAACCGCCGAACGACGATCCTCGGAGTATCGGCGCGCCAGATCGGCAAACTCGGCCCGATTGCGTGGCGCGACCAGCCGACTGCGATAGTCGCGCAGCCGCCGTTCGGCGTCCTCGGCTGGGGTACCTGGCGCGACCGCAAGAAAGATCTGCGCCACGCGATACCGCCGCGGGATCATGAACTGGCCGCGGTTGGCGTCATAGACCGCCTGCAGTTCGGCCTCATTGGGAAAGCCGGGATCGCTGCGCCACAGGCTGTCGAGGTAGGCCTCGGCCAAACCTTCGACACGGGCCTGCTCCAGCCGACGCCGAACGTCCGGCTGCTGATCGAAGCGGCTCGCCTCGGCTGCCGCCGCGAGACCGAGAGCCACCATGTGGTCGCGGACAAAGGCGCCGATCGCCATGGGGTCGCGCTGCAACGCAAGCCGACGTTCTGCTGGCAGGTCCTCCAACAGGACCCGGAACTGCCCGTCCGAGAGTGCGATCTCGCCGAACCGGGCGATGACGGCATCGCTTCTTGGCGACGGTGCCGCGGCCGGGACCTGCGCCGTGGCGGGCAGCGACAGGAGCAGTAATGCGATCGGCAACGCCATCCCACCGGCGTGCCCGCGCATCAGGGCTGGCCTTGCCGCAGATTGGCCGGGACACGGCCCTCGTAGAGCTTGTCCTCCATGTCCTGGAGCACATTCTCCAGCCTGACCCGTCGCAACCCCAGCACCGGCTCGACATTGCCGAGGAGCAGGGATCGGAAGCCCTCGTCCGAATAGGAGCGGAGCACATCGCGGCTGGCGGTAAACAACGCGACGTTGCGATCGATACAGACGTCCAGTGCCTTCTGCGATCGGGTGCGGCCCTGCTGCTCCTCCGACAAGCGTGTCGCCAGGTCCCGCTGCTGGGCCTGGGCCTGTGCCTGCCATTGCTGCTGCACGGCAATGATACGCGCCTGACTGTCACGCATCGCCGCGCGCAGCCGCTCCAGTTCGGCCACCAGTTCGGGCGGTGGCTCCCGGCTGGGCGGAGGTTGCGCCGCGGCCTTTTCCAGTTCGGCCACACGGCCCTGCGCCGTCGTAAGCTGGCGACGAAGCTGTTCCCGCTGGGCCTGGGCTTCCGTCAGTTCGGATTGCAGCTTGGCCTGCGAATCCTGCATCGTCCGCAGATCGGAGGTAACCCGGCGCAGCGATTCACGCAGCCGGGTCTCCTGATCGGTCTGCGCGACGGCCGTGTTCGCCACAATGCCGAACGCGAGAACAAGAGCCAGGGCGGGGCGCATCAGAATTTGCTCACCAGATCGATCTGGAGCAGATCGGCGCGGTATGGCGGGCCGGTAACCTCCCGCCCGCTCATCCAGCGTCCGCGCACGGCGACATTGTTGGCGATACCGAGCATGCCGCCAACCGAATAGCCCTGGACGTTGGTGCCGCCGAGGCGGAAGTCGCTGTCGTTGAAGGCATCGATCACAGCATCGGATTGAAGATAGCGATACTCGATATACGCATTCCAATCCCAGGCCTTGCGGACCTCCATGTCACCAATCGTGACGCGGGCCAGGTAGCCCATGCCGCCGCCCTGATAGGTGTTGGAATTGGCCGCGAGATTGTTGACCGGATTTCGAGATGCGATGGCACTGCTATTATACGCGGTATTGTAAAGAAAATTGCCCTCCAGGCGGACCGTGTATGGCGAGAAGCTGGTGACGTCGACGCGCCCGTGAATGTCCAGCACCCCGTAGCGTGAGGCCAAGCCGAAATATTGCAGGTTGGGCGATGTCGGGGTGGCCAGCAGGTTGTTGCGCAGCATGAACATCGTGTTGCCGTTTTGCGTGAACAACGGACGCGTGTTGTCGGTGCTGCAACTGTCCGTTGCCGTCGGCTGGAAACAGGCGGCCGAAAGCTTGCCTTCGGCGTTGGCGAAATAATGGTAGCCGACCGCGAAACGGGTGGCGACGTCGCGATGCGCCTGCCAGTCGACGCCAACCTGCCCCGCCACCAGATATTTGTCGCGGCTGTCGAACTTGTCCGTGTTGGTGGTTCCGAAGTCGAAGGCGGTGTTGAAGAACGGGAACCCACCCGCCGCGCCGAACAGCGCGACCTTGTCGTTGAGCGCCAGGCGACCCTGCGTGGCAATGCCGTCCATTCTAAGGTCGTCATGATAGAGCAGATTGGTGGTCCAGAACGGATTGGGGAAACGACCGAGATAGACGTTCACATCCTCGTATGGACGTATCCGCAGAAAGGCCTGATCCAACCAGAGCTGGTATTTCGCGAAATTGCCGGTCGGACTGCCCAGCGTCTGGTTGGTGGAAACCGGGCTGTTGTCGTTGCCCGTAGCAGCGCCCACGGTCATGGACATCCAGTCGTTCAACTGAATTTCGGCACCAACGCGAGCCCGCAAACGCATCCGAAATCGGTCATCCGTGACGTTGTTGAATGGCGCATTGCCGGTTCCATTGACGTCGAAACCCGAGCTGTTGTTGATCGAGGTGAAGTTCGGGAACGCACCGGCCGCGTTGCCTTTCGGAAAGAACACTGAATCGGCGCGCACCCGCAGATCCCCGAATATTCTGATCTTGTCCGTAATCTGACCGATCGGCCGCTCGGCTTTTTTCGCGCCATCCGGGCCGGGGGCGGAAGCGGGCTGCGCCGGCAGGGTTCCGTCGGCGACCAGCTCCCGACGCACATCGGCGGCGATCTGCTTGCGTACTGTTTCCGGCACGTAGGGCACCCGTACCGTTCCCGGTGGCGCCTCCGTGCTGGCCGTCGCGGCAGGCGGTTCCACCGCCGGAGGCTTTGCCGCCGTCCGTGGCGCGGACCCGCGTTGCGCCGGCGGGCGCGAACCGGCATCGGATGAGGCCTGTCGCGCCAGCGACTGTGCCTGATCACGCGTCAGCACGCCATTCTGCACCAGCAGATCGATCAGGCGCTGCATAGCCGGATCCTGGGTATTGGCCCGCGCCACGTCCGACGGACCGGACACCAACAGCAGCCCGGCCACCAGGGCCACGCTCATGCGAGGTCGCATCATCGTTCTCTTCTTTCCTTGCTCGCGTGGGATGCTGGGCATCGAGGTCAACTCGGCCGAGCGTTGATGCGCAGAACGACGGGTTGCGGCATGTCGGCGGGCGGCGGCGGCACTCGCAGCCCTCGCAGGACCTGCTGCACAGCCTCGTCGCGGGCCTGTTGGCCGGTCGTGCCGATCAGTTGCGCCCGGTGGATCTCGCCGCTGGCGGTCAACCACACGCGGGCCGGCAGGCGCCAGCTACCACGATTGGTACGTGCATCGCGCTGGATCGCGCTCTGAATCGCGCTCTGGATGCCCGCGACGTAGCCGGAATATTTGCCGCCACCGCCCGTGCCCAACCCACCCGCTCCGCCACCACCAATGGTGCCGTCACCGCCCGTACCCATGCCGTAGGGATTGGCCGCGCCGGGGCCGGGAGCCAGCCCCAACTGCTGCGGCGGCGGACCAGGCGTCGGCGGGGCCTGCGGCTTGGGCTCGATCCGCTCCAGCGGTTTGGCTTCCGGCTCCCGCAGGCGCGGCTGTTCTGGTTCCGGGGGCGGGTCCGCCTTGGGCGGCGGCGGTGGAGGCGGTGGGGGCGGCAGCGTGACCCGGGTCACGGAATTAACCACCTGTCGCTGCGGCTGGCTCTTGCCGCCCGTGAACATGGTCCAGATCAGATAGCCAAGTCCCGCGAAGACCGCGATAACGAGGAGACCGATGAGCACACGTTTCCAGGCAGGCGTCCGCTGTTCGTCGTCCTCCCAGTCGCGCACGGACGCAGCCCCCCGGTCAGTTCGCCACGACGCGCTGCGCGGCGAGCCCGATCGACTGGATGCCCACGCGGGCGCACAGGTCCAGCACGGCCATCACTTTCTCGTACTGGACCACGCGGTCGCCACGCAGCACGACGGGAAGATCGGGTTGCGTTGCCTTGAGATCGCGCAGGCGCTGTTCGAGTTCCGGCAGCGAGACCGGAATCGCATCGATCGAGACGCCGCCGTTGGCGCTGACGCTGATCACCTTGGTCCTTGGCACCGCGAGCGACGCCGCCGAACTGGCCCGCGGCAGGTCGACCTTCATGCCCTGGACCGAAGCTGTGGTCATGATGATGAAGATCACCATCAGCACATAGGACAGATCCAACATCGGTGTGATGTTGATGTCGTCGTACGGCTTTTCTTCGTCCTGGACTTTCGACATGTCACTCGGCCGCTTTCAGCATGGGGGTTGGGGCGGCGCCGCCGATGGCGCCTTCGCCGATGCGGGTGACCAACTCGTCTGTGAAGACACGCATGTCCGCGGTCACGTCGCGGATCCGGGTCAACAGATAGTTGTAGCCAAACAGCGCGGGGATCGCGACGCCGAGACCGGCGACCGTGGCCGCCAGAGCCGCCGCGATGCCGGGCGCGATCGCGTTGACGTTCACGTCACCCGCGGCGGCAACCGCCGCGAAGGTGACCATAACGCCGATCACCGTGCCCAGCAGACCGATGAACGGCCCACCGGCGATGGCGATGGTCAGCAGGACCATGCCACGGTTCAGCTTTTGCCCTTCGAACGTAAGCTGGGCGTCGATCGCGGCGCGGATCGAGGCAAGGGATGGATCGGACAGATTGCCGGCGCGCTGGAGGCCACCGCGGATCTCCAGTTCCTCCAGCGCCACACGGAAACTGTGATACAGCGACGACTTGCGGACCTGTCGGCGAAAGGCCGGATCGTCCAAACCGTCGATGGCCGCGAAGCCACGCAGGCCGGCGCGCGCCAGGGCGTCACGAAAAGCCTGACGGAAACGGCGATTGGCTCGACCGGTTGCATTCAGATACAGCGTCTTGGAGATGAACAGCCACCAAGTCAGCGGCGCCATCACCACGCAAATGCCGATGACCGCCCAGGCGTCATGGGTCAGATTGCGTGCTATGATGCCGAAATGACCCGTGCCGAAGACGGAACCTTCCTCCGGCACATCGAAGCGCACCAGGTCTGAACGCGGACCTTCGCCGCGCACCGCAACCATGAACCAGGCCGCCCCTCGCGCGGCCTTGCTGACGCGAAGATTGTCGACCAGGCCTATGAAGCCGTCGCTCGATTGCTCCCCCTCGGCGACCACCTTGTTGCCGAGGGTCGCGGCACCGGTCATGGCGGGCAAGGTCGCGGAGAGGCTGCCGCGCGGTACCGCATCGACGTACAGCGTCATGATGTCGCCGGAGGCCACCATCGCCAGATGACGCCAGGATTCCGCGGGCACCGCGGGGTCCGGTTCCGAGCGTTGCGTACCGGCGGCACTGACGACCTCCAGATACGGTACGCCGTCTTCTAGCCCCAGTGTCAGGGCATCGTCACCGTTGCGCGCCTGGTACAACACGCCGGTCATCTTGCCTTCGGCACGGAACCACAAGGAGATCGTGGCCTTCCCGCCGGCATCCCACCCAAGGGTCGGGCTGGCAGGGATGCGCACGGCGGTGGTGCCGTCGAAGCGCTGGCCGAATCCGACCAGGCCGTCGTCGCGTTTGGCGGTGCTGAGCGCGTGGGTCGCGTAACCGGTTGAATCACGCGGTGCGACGCCATCTTCGCCAAAATTGTAGGCCAGCACTGTCTCGGTGTCGAAGGTGGCGCGCGCCTCGGCCGCGGGCGGGGCATTTTTGTTGCCCCAGTAGATGTAGAATGCGGTGCCGCCGCCGCCGATCGTCAACTGCGACACATCGACCCAGGCCAGTCCGACCTGATCGACAAGACTGTCGAACCGCTCGATCTGAAACTTGAGCGGCGTGCGGTCGTCACCGGCGACGAAGCGCAGGTCGGAGCCGTCTTCCTTGGCGGTGTTGAAGTTGAACACGCCCTGGTGCAACCGCACCAGAACCCGCGTGCGGCCCACATCCACCAGTTCGGCCGGGGCTCCGTCGGGCGCGGCGCCGACCACCACCCGCATGCGATAGGCCCAGGCATCGTCCCACCAGGCCAGTGCGGGGGAAGACAACGCGAGCAGGAATACGGCAAGCAACGGCACGATCCTCATCAATCAGAAACCTCCCCAGAGACGAAACAGCAGACGCAGGCTGCCGGCGCGGGATCCCGGACCCTCCGCGAGCACGGCGGCCCCGTCGACGGCCGCGTTCAGGTTATCGAACAGTTTCGCACGTGCACCGACCCCGGCAGACCCCATGGAATAGGAACGGGTCTGCTGCGGCAGCGCGTAGTTCAACCCGCCGGCGCCACCGTCCAGGAACCCGTGAAACCGCAACTCGTTCACCGGCCGGCCAACCAGGTGGGCCACCGACGGGGTGCGGATTTCGGTCTGGATCGAGGCTCCGTAATCGACCAGTGCCGCGGCCTCGTAGTAGCCACGCACCGTATCGACACCGCCGATCGCGTATTGCTCGTTGGCGACCAGCGCATCGGGCGAATACTGGGTCAGGGTGCGGAACCAGAGTTGCCAGTCATCCGCCAGGCGCTGGGTGTGGGTCACGTCCCCGCGCAGCACGAAGAAGGATGCGGTCGCATCGGCGCGCTTGCGGGTGAAGGTCGCGTCGCTGGAGCCAAGACCGCGCACGTTGAACGAGGCGGTGATGCCGAATTCGGAGTCGAATTGTTCTCCGGACAGGCTTGCCTGATAGGCGGTGACGAACGGATAGTAGGTGATCGGGATCGACAGCGCGGCGGCGGTCTGCGTTTCGCCCGGAACGCCTTCCAGATAGGATTTGCGGTCCATGCCAATGGCAAGGCTGTGATTGAAGCCGGCACCGCCGCCGCCAAGCGGCAGGATGCCACGGGTGCCGACCGTCGTGCCGCGGCCGATGACGCTGCCGTTGAAGGCCGCGAGATTACTGTCGGACCAGACGAAGCTGGTGAGTACTGACGCCGCGCTGCTCGGCACGCGCCACAGGTAGGAGCCCATGGCCACCGTGCCGTCGGAGGTTCGTTGTGGTGCCGTCTGGAACCAGGCACTGACCGTATCGCCGCGCTGCCAGAGGTTTTCGTATCGGAGCGATGTGTTGGCGCGCAGCGGCGTGGTGCCACGCACCTGGCGATTGTTCAGTTCCGCTGTGGCATGGAACGGCAGCCGGTCCTCGACGCGCAGCGTGACATCGACGGTATCGGGATCTCGCCCGGGCACCAGTTCCGGCACCACCCTTCGGTCGGGCTGGCGGTTCAGCGCGACGATGTCACGCTGCAAGTCCTGTGTGCGCGGCACGGTTCCTTCGGCGACCGAGGGGGCAGCCTCTCGCACCGCGCGCGGTGAGTGATATTGCGCGCCGGCCACGCGCAGGCGACCGACCGGGCGTTCCACCACGCGCAGATTGACGATCCCGTCATTGACGCGCTGGCGTGGCAACTCCACCGAGACGGTGGGATAGCCCGCGCGATTATAGGCCTCCTCCAACGCGTCCCGCGCCTTTTCGATATCGGCGGCGGTCTTGCCCAAGCCGACATGCGGCAGCACCACCTCTTCAATCGTGCTTGATGAAAGCACGGTGTTGCCGATCACCCGGATTTCCAGCACGGGAAACCGCGGGCCTTCCTGCGCGATCGCGGGAAGCGACAGCAGCAGCCCGGGCAGACCGAGCAGCATGAGACGACGCAGGCAGCCAGCGAAACCGTTCGACGTATGGTCATTCGGAGAGGATCGGCGAGCGGTTTGCATCGGCCTGACATGCCACAGCGCCCGCGTCCGTAAACCTTGAGAATGATGAAAGTTACGTGTCATGCAGAGTGCCCGGACAGATACCCCGGATCGAGGCATCGTCGATAGGTGATCGGACACTTGGCATTCCTTTGATTTTGCACGCTGCCGCCACACAAACCTCGCGCGCAACCCGGTCGCCGGCAGGGGCGAGCGGGATCGAAGAGTCACCCGTCGGCGGATCGGCCAGGTGCCGTCAACCAGAAGCAGGAACGGGAAGCGGCCGCCTGTCGCCAGGCGGCCGCCCCTTGCCGAGTTAGCCCAGATCAGGAGCGATCAGGCGCCGTCGGTGCACACGCCGCCGACCGGAGCCGTGCGGATGCGCAGCGGGCTGGTGCCGCCGTTCAGGAAGTTGGTCTGAATAGCGAGACGTGTCGCGGTCGGCATCGGAACCAGTCCGGACGCCAGCGCGATTGTGTTGACAGATGTCGGACGCTTGTAGAACCAGTTCAGGTAGCCCTGCGTCGCCTCGCTCGCGGTGTTGTTGGCGATCAGTGTGCGCACCGTGTTGTTGGCATAGCAGGTATAGACCATGAAGTTGGTCGTACCGACGATCGGATAGGCCAGCGGGATCGATGCCGGCGGCAGCGCGATCGGGTTCACCACGGGCCCGCCACCATCGACGTAGATGCCTTCCGGACGTCCGACCCACTTGAAGGGGTTCGTCTTGTCAGCCCCGGTCGGCGCCGGCAACGCACCCAGCGCAAGCTGCGTGGCCGTGGTCGTCGGCGCAATCCAGTTGCCGGCCGCGTTCTGCAGGTTGGCGGTATGCAGGCCAAGCGCGGCGAAGGCTGGGTTGCTGACAGTCGCGGCCGGCAGAACGAAGTCCGGTGACAAATAACCGATCGTGCCGTTCTGGACGGTCAGCGCCGCGCCTGTAACGGTCGGCGGCGGCAGCGGAATGTCGGTGCCATTGCCAGCGACGCAGTTGGCCACGCCTTCGTTGCCGCGGCCGCGCATCCAGGTGCCCGCCAGGAACGTGTTGGTGGAGGCGACGCAGGTGCCGGTGGTGCCGCTGCTGTTCGTCGCCATGCCGGGGAAGCCCTGGCTGAAGCCGGCCGAGAGGTTGCTCGGGTTGCTCGCGTTCAGGATCGCGGCGGTGACCGTCGCGCCCCAATGGGTTTCGCACGCGGCGCGCAGATGGCGGGTGAACAGGGCGGTGGTGCCGCTGTTGTCGTCACGGACGGCGACCTTGATCGGCACCGACCAGGACGCTACCGGCGTGAAGTCGTTCGCGGCACGCAGCGACACGCCGTTGTTCAGGGCGGTCAGTTTCGGGTCGTTCCAGTTGGTGATCTGGCCCGAGAAAATCTTGCAGTAAGCCTCGGCGTCCAACCGCAACCCGCCGGTCGAACGGAAATTCTGCACATTGAACCGGTAACGAATCACGGTGCCGGAGGTAGCACGGCGCATCTTATACACCGGGTCATAGGCGATGGTGACCGGGGTGCCCAGCGCCGGGATCTGGATCATTGGGCCATAGGACGCGCGCGGGTTTGCGAACTGGGTCGCTCCGGACGGCGCCACGCCGGCGGCCGCCAGCGACTGGCCGGCCGAAAGCGGGCTTCCCGAACCACCCGCGGGATTGTCATAGAGAGCGATCTGGGCCTGGGTCAGCGCGGCGTCGCTGTGACCGATATGCAGCGGACCGGCGGGCTGGCCGCTGCCGAGCTGGGCGCGGGAATGCGAGAAGAACGCGCGCTGTCCGCCGCCGGAGCCGACCGAACCCTGATTGATGCTGATGTCGGTGTGCGCGCGCGCCGTGCAGCCCGTCGGCAGGGCGGTGGTGCCGTCGGTTGGCAGACCGAAGCAATTGAA
Organism: Nitrosovibrio sp. Nv4; assembly: GCA_943330455.2. Classification (GTDB taxonomy): domain Bacteria; phylum Pseudomonadota; class Alphaproteobacteria; order Acetobacterales; family Acetobacteraceae; genus Rhodopila. The sequence goes on from CALQHT020000007.1 coordinate 33,237, forward strand.
CAGGTTGCGATAGGCCGGCGACGGCAGGCTCGCGCCGCCGGTGTTGAGCTGCGTGACGCTGCCATTGCCGTCATAGGAATTGGTGGTGTTGCTCTGCGCCTGGGCGGCAGTCGCGCTCACCACCGCCGCCACGGCCAGCAGGCCGATGCGAAAGGTGTTCATGGTCTCTGTCTCTCTCCTGATGGACATTCGAGGCCTTGCCCCACCGCCTGCCCCGCAGGATTCAAAAAGAATCACGCTGCAACTCGGAAAAGTATCCCGAGCGTCAGGCTTGAGGAGTGTTCGGCCAGCCGGGTGGTAAAGACCGGGCGGAGTCGGAGCAAATGAAGCTATCCGTAAAGTTATTTGACAATCCCGATTAATAGATTCTTGGGCATGTAGGATCAGAATTGACATCTCTCCGGGCGTGTATGACAGGACCAAGCACGGTTCTATGACATTCTCATGAAATATGAAGATCGTATTTGCAATATCTTCACACAGACATGGCTAGATCGTGTAAAGGGCGCTTTACGACTTTGCGGGCCACCGCCCGCCGTGCGATAGCGCCGCCCATGAGTGACATCAGGCAACCCACCCTCGACCAGATCCTCGTGGCCCAGCGTTGCCTCACACCGGAGGCAGCGGACCGTGCGATGCGACTGTGCCAGGACGGCCATGATCGGCTCGACCGAATCCTGACCCGGTTGGGTCTGATCACCGAGCGCACCCTGGCCGAAGCGCTGGCAGCGCATACCGAGCTGCCGCTGTTCACCGCCGACGCGTTCCCCACCGCCCCGGTCCTGCCGGCCCAGGTCTCGCCGCGCTTTCTGCGCCATCACCGGGTTCTGCCGTTGCGCCACGCCGACGACGAGTTGACGCTCGCCATGGCCGATCCCTTGGATCGCTGGCCGTTGGAGGCCTTGGCCTACGCGACCGGGGCGCGGGTGCGTGCCGTCGTTGCCGCGTCCGGCGACATTGAAGCAGCACAGGACCGCCTGTACGGATCCGAACCGAACGCGACCGCCGACGCGGGCACCGGCGACGTGGACGAGGCCGACGCCGAACGCCTGGCCGATGCCGCGTCGGAAGCGCCGGTCATGCGCATCGTCAACGCGCTGATCGCCCGCGCGGTCGAGGCGCGGGCCTCCGACATCCATCTCGAACCGACCGAGGATCAGCTTCGCATCCGCCTGCGCATCGACGGCGAGTTGCAGACCATCGAATCGCCGCCAGCGGCCCTGCGCTCCGCCATCGTGTCACGCATCAAGATCATGTCGCGGCTGGATATCGCCGAACGGCGGCTGGCGCAGGACGGGCGGCTCCGCTTCGCCGTGCGGGGCAAGGACGTGGATTTCCGCGTTTCGACCACGCCGGTCATCCATGGCGAAAGCGTGGTGCTGCGCATTCTGGACCGTGGCAGCCTGGTGCTGGAGTTCGACGCGCTGGGCTTCGCCCCGGAGGTGCTGTCGCAGTATCTGGAGATCCTGCACCGCCCGCACGGCATCATGCTGGTGACCGGACCGACGGGCAGCGGCAAGACCACGACTCTCTATACATCGCTGGTGGCGCTCAACACCAACCAGCGCAAGATCCTGACGGTCGAGGATCCGATCGAATATCAGTTGGACGGGATCAATCAGACCCAGGTGAAGCCGCAGATCGGGCTGACCTTCGGGGCCGCGCTGCGCAGTTTCCTGCGTCAGGATCCCGACATCATGATGGTCGGCGAGATTCGCGACCTCGAAACCGCGCAGATCGCGGTGCAGGCAGCGCTGACCGGCCACATGATCCTGTCCACCCTGCATACGAACGACGCCGCCAGCGCGGTGACCCGCCTGCTGGACATGGGCGTCGAACCGTTCCTGATGACCTCGACACTCAACGCCGTGGTCGGACAGCGCCTCGTGCGCCGTCTCTGCCCGCATTGCCGGCGTGCGTACCGCCCGGGTGCCAGTGCGATACAGGCGCTGGGGCTCGACCGGATCATCCAGGGAAGTGGCAAAGCCGATCCCATCCTGTACGAACCGGTGGGTTGCCGGGAATGCCATCAAGGCTACCGCGGCCGGACCGCGGTCCTCGAACTGCTACCCATGACGGAGGATATCGCGCGCCTGGTACTCGCCAGGGCGGAAGCCCGCGCCATCAACGAGGCGGTGGTGGCAGCCGGCATGCGCACCATGCTGGTCGATGGCATGCACAAGGCGCTGGCCGGGATCACCACACCGGACGAGGTCCTGCGCGTGACGCGGGACAGTGGTTCATGACCCGGTTCCGCTACCGCGCGGTCGCGCAGGGTGGGGAATTGACGACCGGCTTCGTCGAGGCGGCCGGGCGCCCCGAAGCGCTGGAGCGGCTGCGCCGGATGGGCCTGCTGCCAGTCGAGGCCGAACCCGGCGAGGGCAATGCCGTCCCATGGTATCGCCGCGAAATCGGCCGGCGCAGTGGACCCAACGCCCAGGGCGTGGCGACCTTGGTCGAGGAACTCGCAGTCCTGCTGGATGCCGGCCTGCCGCTGGATCGCGCGCTTGCCATCCTGGAGGCAGAGGCGGAACACAAGGCATTGCGGCCGGTGCTGGAGGATGTGCTGGAACGGGTGCGCTCCGGCACCCCGCTGGCCGAAGCCATGCGGCCGCACCCCAAGGTGTTCGGGCCGATGGCGATCGCTCTGGTCGAGGCGGGCCAGGCGGCGGGAAATCTGCGGGAAGCATTGGCGAGGCTGGCCGAGATGATGCTGCGCGCCGAACAACTGCGCGAACAGATCCGTTCGGCGCTGATCTACCCGGTGCTGCTCGTCCTGGCCGCCGGCGGATCGGTGCTGATCCTGCTGGGCATCGTGGTGCCGCAGTTCGAATCCTTTTTCGAAGGCAGTCGCGTGTCGCTGCCGCTGGCGACCGTGATCGTGATGGGCGCCAGCCGTGGGCTCCGCGATCATGGGATGATCGCGGTCCTGGCGCTGGGGCTTGGCGGTTTCGCGCTGCATCGCGCCGCTTCCACCCCAACGGGGCGCCGCATGCGCGATCGGGTGCTGCTGCGTCTGCCGCTGCTCGGATCGCTGCTGGCCCGGGTCGAAACCGCGCGCTTTGCCCGCACCTTGGGCACTTTGCTGGAAAGCGGGGTCGCACTGACCGCCGCCCTGACCATCGCCACGCGGACCTTTCAGAACCAGGTGATCGTCGAAGCCATGGCCGAGGTCGGCGAAGCGCTGAAGCAAGGCCGCGGCCTGTCCCGCCCGCTGGAGGCGACAGGCCTCCTGCCGCCGATCGCCATCACCTTCGTCCGCACCGGCGAAGAAGCCGGACGCCTCGGCGAGATGCTGGTGCGGCTCGCCGAGGCGCTCGACCGCGAGGTGCGGAAATCGACGCAGCGCCTCATGGCGCTGCTGGTGCCCATCATCACCATCGTCCTTGGCGTCGTCGTCGCCTTGATCGTCGGCGCCATCCTGAGCGCCATGCTTAGCCTCAACGAATTGGCAGCCTGACGCATGTTCCTTCCAGATACGCTTCGACGCCGCTTCCACGCCCGCCTCCACGCCCCTGCCCCGGTCGGACGCCGGTCCGCCGGGTTCACCCTGCTCGAACTGCTCGTGGTGCTGACGATCCTCGGCCTGCTGGGCGCCATCGCGGTGCCGCAGGTCATGCGCTACCTCGGCACATCGCGCACGCAGACCGCGCGGGTGCAGATCCAGGCCATCATGTCGAGTCTCGACCTCTACCGGCTCGATACCGGCCGCTATCCGACCGAGCAGGAGGGCCTGAAGTCGCTGATCGAGCGGCCTGGGACCGCGCAGGGTTGGAACGGGCCCTATCTCAGCCGCCGCAACGGTCTGACCGATCCCTGGGGCAACGCCTATGGATACCGCTCACCCGGGCGCCAGGGCGTTGTGGACGTGTTCACCCTCGGCTCGGATCGGGCCGAGGGCGGCACCGGGGAGGCTCAGGATGTCGGCAGCTGGCAATAGGGCGCCCCCGCTTGGATCAACATGGCCTGGCTCAACATGGCCCGGCTCAACATGGCCTGGCCCACCGTCGCCTGGTCCATCCTCGCCAGGTCCATCCTCGCCAGGTCCGGCCGGCCCCGATCAGGCCGGGCTGACCCTGATCGAGATGATGGCGGTGCTGGTCGTGGCCGGCTTGCTGAGCGGGCTGGCCGTACCCGTCTTTGCCAGGGTGGTGGATTCCGTGCGGATGGGCAGTGGCCTGCGCGCCGTCGCGGGCGACCTGCGGGCGGCCCGGGGTGCCGCCTTGCGCAGCGGCCTGCCGGTCGGCGTCCAGTTCGAGCCGGACGGTCGGTCCTATCGTCTGACCGGTGCCGAACGCGCGGTGGAACTGCCCGAACCGCTGGTGTTCCGCTTTGTCCCCGGACCGTTCGCCGCCGCCCCGGATCGGCTGGATTTCCTGCCCGACGGCACCACGACCGGGGGCTCGCTGTGGCTGCGGGGGACTCGGGATCAGGTGATCGTCGCGGTCGGGTCATGGACGGGCGTCGTCACGATCCGACGGGATGAGTAGATGCGGCGGATGGCGGGCTTCACTCTCATCGAGGTCGTCGTGGCCCTGGCGCTGGCCGCCGGGTCGATTGGCGCGCTGCTGACTGTATTCGACGACGCCGCCTTTCGCACCGACCGCGCCGTACTGTCCCGCCTCGCCTTGCTCCAGGCCCAGTCCGCGCTCGATGCCGCGGCGTCCGGTCCGATGACACCGGGCTGGCGCGTGGACGGCGCATCCGCGGGGCTGATCTGGGAAGCCCAGGTGTCCGAGGACGGCGACTCCACGCCGCCCCTGCGCCGCCTGATTGCAGCGGTCTGGTTGCTGGGCCCCGATGGCGCGATCGGGGAGCCTCTGGTCCGGCTGCAAACGCTGCGCCTGGCTCGCGGTGATGCCAATGCCGGTCGTTAGAACCACCGATGAGGCCGGGGTGGGCCTGTTGGAGATGCTGGTCGCCCTGACCCTCATGGGCATGCTCTTCGTCCTCCTTCACGAGGGCATGACCCTTGGCCGGCGGGTGTGGGAGCGGGTGCCCCAGCGCGGCGGCGAGCGTCTGGAGTTGGTGGAAGGCACACAGGCTCTGCTGCGTCAGCTTCTGCAGCGAGCCTATCCCACGTACCGCAACGGCGTGGTGCCGTTCCAGGGCGGACCGGCGGGACTGGAAGTCGTCACCGCGGCGCCCCCGCTGCTGGGCGGTGCCGGGCGGATCACGGTCTGGCTGACGTTGAGCCGCAACGGCCAGCTAGAAATCGCCTGGCTGCCCGACACCGAACGTCGGCTGACCGCCGTGCCACGCCGCTCCATCCTGCTCTCGGACATTGCGGCGATGGAAATGACCTATTTCGGCATCCACGCGGAGGACATGACCCCGCGCTGGCATCCGGTCTGGCGGAACCAACAGCGCCAACCGCTGCTCGTGCGGATCAGGCTGCGCTTCCCGGCCGGCGACAGCCGGGTCTGGCCGGATCTGATGGTGGCGCCGCTGATCGATACCGACGCCGAGTGCTTACCGAACACCGAGGGCGTGCGCTGCGCGGGGCGGACATGAGCCTGCTCGCCGGCGCCGATACCCTGTCGCCGGGACTGGGACGCCTGAGCGCGTTGTGGCGCTGGTGGGTGGACGAACTGCTCGGGATGCTGCCGAACGGGTTGGGTGAGTGGATGGTGGCCCCGCCGCCGGTCCAGTTGGCGCTGCCGGGGCCCGGCGGCTTTCGCCTGATGCGGCTGCGTCGGCATGCGCTCCGTCCCCTGCTCCGGCCCGATCCCGCCTTGCCGCTGTGGCTCGTCTTGCCGCCCGAGGCCATGCTGATCAAGCGCCTGCCCTGGCCGCTGCTGCCGCCGGCCGATCTGCGGCGCAGCCTCGCTCTCGACCTCGATCGGCAGATGCCCGTCGACGCGGCGGCCGCGCGCTTCGATTTCGCCGTGATCGCGCGCGAACCCGAACACCGTCGCATGACCTTGGACCTCGCGGTCGTGCCGGAGTCGCGCCTGGCGCCGCTTATAGCGCAGGTGGTCGAACAATTCGGCCGCCAGCCGGTCCGCGTGGTCGGCGGCGGTCCGAACGAGGCCCCTGCCCTCTTTGTCTTCACGCCGGCCAGCGAACCTGTAATGGGCATGGGGGGATGGATCCCGCGGGAACGACGCCCGCTCCTGTTGATCGGGTGCCTGCTGATCGCACTGCTGAATCTGGCGCTGTGGTCGACGGGGGAAGAGCAGCGGCTGGAATTGCTCGATCAGGCCGTGCGCGAGGCCCGCTCCCGCGCGACCAGCGCCGACAACCTGCGCCGCCAACTGGGGGAGCGTCAGGCCTTTCTCGAAGGACTGGCGGGCCGGACGCATGAGGCATCTCTGCCACGGACGCTCGATGAGTTGAGCCGCTTGCTGCCCGATACCGCGTGGCTTGAGAGTGTGGAGGTACGGGGCGAGAGCGTGCACATCTCCGGCCATGCCGCCTCCGCCGCCGCCCTGATCGGGCCGCTTGAAGCGTCACGTCTGTTCTCCGAAGCGCAGTTCCGCGCGGCGGTCGTGCCCGATCGCGCAACGGGCCGGGAGCGGTTCGAGATGACCCTCGCCCTGAGGGCGCGATGACGATGGTCACCGCCCTTGCGGACGTCCCGGCCGGCCTGCCGGCGTCGCGCCCACGGCGGCGGCTGCTGGCGTTGGCATTGCTTGCCGTCGGTGTCGGAGGTCTTTGGCTGGGCGCGGTCGGTCCGCTCATCGACGGCATTCTCGAAAGGCACGAACGGGAGACGGCGCAGATCGCCCTGCTGCAGCGGCTGCGGTCGCGGGGTGCCGAGGCTCAGGCGCTGCGCCGGCAGCTCGACGCGCTGGAACGGGAACTCGCGTCGCCGGCGTTGCTGCTTGGGGCCACCAGCGCCAGCCAGGCCGGGGCGCAACTGCAAGCGATTCTGCGCCGGTTGCTCGATGCCGAGGGCCTGACCGCGGGGCAATTCCAGCCCCTGCCGCCACAGAACGCCGGGACGCTGACCCGTGTCGCGCTGCGGGTGGAGATGCGGGCCACGCTCACGCAACTCCACGCTCTCCTGCGGGGGATCGAGGCGCAGCGTCCGCTGATCTCGGTCGGCGACGCGTTGGTCGCCACCAGCCGGGGCGTCGCCAGCGAGGCGGATGCGCCGTTGACCGTGCGGTTGGACGTGCTGGCGATGGTGCGTGTGGAGCCCGGTCGTGAGTAAGCGTCGCGGCGACGGCCTGGTCGCTGATCCCATTGCGCATCCCATTGCGCATCCAACTTTGCCTCCCATTGGGCCTCGGACGCAGCCTTCCAAGGAGCCTCCCACGGGGCGCCGCGATGAGCGCGCGCTGCTGGCGCTGATCCTGCTGTTATGCGTCTTGGCCGTATGGCAGGTGAGCCGCGACGATACGCCCGACCTGCCCGACACTGTCGCGGTACCACTGCAACGTCCGGCCGTCCGCCAATCCGGCGCCCCAGTGCCCGAATATGGGGAGGTGCTGGACCGTCCCCTGTTTCACCCCAGCCGCCGACGGACCCCCGAACCCGAAGCCGCTCGGCCCGAACCTGCCCAGCCCGCGACCGCGGTCCGCGGCGCGCTGGAGGAGTGGGTTCTGGTCGGCCTCATGGACCTCGGCGATCGGGCGATCGCGCTGGTCCGCCAGGGCGCGAACGGTCCGGTGCTGACAGTGCGCACCGGCGAGCAACTGGGCGATTGGACCCTGGTCGGCGCCGCCGGCCGAGGGTCGGCGCTGTTCGAGCGCGACGACGAACAAACGGAGCTAGTCATGCCTGCCCGGGATGAGACCAATGCCTCACAAGCGAATCCGAAATGATACCCACTGGCTTTGATCGTGACCCATGGTCGGTGCGACCCCCGCATGGCCCGCGCGGGCAGACCATCCACGGCTTTCGCTGTTTGTATCGGCAAAGTCATGGATGGTTGCCCTCCGGCGGCCAGGTCGGGGAGGCACCGCCAATGAATCGGCGCCAAGGGCGGTTGGTATGACATCCCGTTTCCGCGTCTCCCGCCTCGCCATCCTGGGCCTGTCGCTATTGGCCGCCGCCTGTTCCGAACTGAGCCCGATGTCGCCCGATCGGGACGACCCGAACGCGCCCAAAGCCCAGGCCGGCACAGCAGGGGGCGCACCGGTTCCCCTGACCGGCGGCCTGGCCCAAACCGGAGCGCAGACCGGCGCACCGGTGCAACTCGGACCGGCCGGTCGGCGATCGATCGGCAGCGCGATCTACCCCGGTCAGGGTCCGGCTTCGGTGCCCCGAGGCCCCGGCGGCGCCTTCACGGTGCCGGGCGGTGAGGTCAATCTGAGCTTCTCCGGTGTCGAGATCGTCGAGGTTACACGGGCGGTCCTCGGCGATCTCCTCGAACTCACCTATGCCGTCGATCCGTCGGTGAGCGGGACCATCACCCTGGAGACAATGCGCCCAATCCCGCGTGCCGACGTGCTGCCGGTGTTCGAGGGCGCATTGCGGGCCCAGGGCTTCGCCGTGGTGCGCCAGCCAAGCGGCGTTTACACCGTGGTGACGACCGCGAGCGGTCAACGTAGCGGCCTCGCTGGCGCTGGCTCTGCTTTCGGCACCGAAGTGATCGCGCCGCGCTTTATCGGTGTCGCCGCGCTCAAGCGGCTGCTGGAACCGCTGCTGCCCGAGCAGCAGATCGCCCAGACCGATCCCAGCCGCAACCTGCTGATGGTCACCGGCACCTCGGCGGAGCGTCGGACCGTCCGCGAGACCGTCGCGCAATTCGACGTCGACTGGATGCGCGGCATGTCCTTCGGTCTGTTCGGGCTGCGCGAGGCCTCGGCTCGGCGCATGGTCGAGGACCTCAACGCCATGCTGGGTGGAGAGAATGCGACGATCGCCGGGCTGGTGCGTCTGATCCCGATCGAGCGACTGAACGCCGTGCTCGCCGTCTCGCCGCAACCGCGGTACCTGGAACAGATCCGGACATGGATCAGCCGGCTCGACCGCGAAAGCGATGTGACCGAGCGGAAAGTCTTCGTCTACCGGGTGCAGAACGGACGCGCTTCCGATGTGGCGCGGACTTTGTCGAGGGCATTCGGGCTGGCGTCGTCGGAAGGCTCCGGTCGGTTCGGCGCGTCCGCTGCGGGCGCGGGCGCCGCCACGGCCGGCGGTTTCGGCGCGGGTGGTTTCGGTGGCGGCATGGGTTCCTCGCAGGGGAGCGGTGCGTCCGGGGGCATAGGCGGCGGCGCGTCCGGCGGCGTGGGATCGAGCGGCGCGTCCGGCGGCATCCCAGGCATCGGCGGCGGTTCGTCTGGAGGGGCCGGACGGGCGGAAGAATTCGGGGGCGGCCTTGGGGGCGGTCTGGGCGGAGGCTCGGGCGGCGGTTCCAGCGGCATGCTGGGCGGAGCTTCCGGCCTGAACGTGTCCGCCGATGAGGCGAACAACGCAATCGTGGTCGTTGGCACGACGCGTCAATACGAACTGGTGGAAGGCGCGTTGCGCCGCCTGGACACCATGCCAGTGCAGGTGGTGATCGAGGCGGCAGTGGCCGAAGTGACGCTGTCCGACGACCTTCGTTTCGGCTTGCAATGGGCGTTCCGTAGCGGCGACTTCGCGGGAATTCTCAATCAGACGTCTCAGAACCCTTTCGGCAATGTCACGACACCGGGCGTGGACGGCAGGCTGTCGCGCGGGCTGCTGGACCTCGCGCTGCCATTGCCGGCGGTGCCGGGATTCTCGTTCATCTACAGTGCGCCGAGTGTGACCGTGGTGCTGAACGCGCTGGATCGCATCACAAAGGTTAATGTGCTGTCGTCGCCGCATCTGATGGTGCTGAACAACCAGACCGCCGCCCTGCAGGTCGGCAATCAGGTGCCGATCACGGTGGGCACCGCGCAGTCGACCCTGGTGTCCGGCGGTCCGATCGTTTCTCAGTTGCAGTACAAGGACACCGGTATCATTCTGCAGGTGACACCGCGGGTCAACGATTCCGGCAACGTGCTGCTGGATATCGCGCAGGAAGTCAGTGCCGTCATCGATACCCCCAGCACCACAACGTCCCAGATCCAGTCGCCGACGTTCTTGCAGCGCCGACTGGTCAGCTCGGTCTCCGTGCAGGACGGTCAGACCATCGCATTGGGCGGCCTGATTCGCGATTCGAACGACAACAGTCGCGGCGGCATCCCGCTGTTGAGCCAGGTGCCGGTTGTCGGCTGGCTGTTCGGTTCGACGGTGAAAGCCACCGGACGCACCGAATTGTTGGTACTGCTGACACCACGGGTCGTGCGCGGTCAGAACGATGCCCAACTGGCGACGGATGAGTTGCGCAATCGCATGCGCCTGCTCCGACCGATCATCGTTGATGCACGTGGCGGCCACGCGCACCCACCGCCTTCACGCTAGTGCGCCGAGTCGCTCAAAATGCGGGGCTTGGATCGCCGGTCTCTCCACGTCATGGCGGGCGCGGGGCCGCCATCCACGACTTTCGGCTGTTGACCGCGGAGAAGCCGTGGATGGCGGGTCCTCTCCCACCATGACGGTGAGAGATATCCGTGCCAGGATCCCCGCAAAATCAACGACACAGACCACTAGGCGCGTGAGGCCGTCACCGGCACAACGCGGCCTGGCCCTTCTGGCCGTCATCTGGGTGATTGGCTTGCTCGCGGTCATGGCCATGGACGTGCTGTCCGCGGCCCGCCGAGAAAGCCGCCAAGGCGGCGACCGCCTGGAACGCGCGCGCATGGAAGCGGCGGCCGAGGCGGGCCTGGCATTGGCGGCGCAGGCGCTGCTGCGGGGTGCGCCCGCGGACGCGACCGGCCCGCATGCGTTCGACGGCAGCATGGTCGCGGTCGAGATCGAACCCGAAGCAGGCAAGGTCGACCTGAATCTCGCCAGTGCGGAATTGCTGCGTGCGCTGTTCGAGGCGATCGGGGAACCGCGCGGGACTGCCGCGGCCCTGGCCGCCGCCATTGTCGACTGGCGCGACAATGACGACCGGCCGGAACCTGGCGGCGGCCTGGAGGCGGAGGGCTACCGTCGCATGGGCAGACTCGTGCCCCCGCGTGACGCCGACCTGCAATCGGTGTCCGAACTGGCCGAGGTCCACGGGATGAACCCGGAGCTTCTGCGTCGCCTGTCGCCGGTGGTCACCGTGCATGGGCGGCAGGCCGAACCGGATCTCGCCATGGCATCCCCGGTGGTGCGCCAAGCGGTGCGCTCGGCCGCGGCGGCCGCTCGACTGGCCGGGCTGCGGGCGGGGGAGCAGGAGGGCGCGCCTCCGGCATCGCAGCCGCGCTCGCCGGGTTCGTCGGGCCGAGCCTTTACGCTTCGGATTGAGGTGGTGCGGCCGAATGGAGGTTGGCTGCGACGGGAAGCGGTGATTCGCCTGAGCGGCAACCGACGAGATCCGCTGTGGGTGCATGAATTGCGGTAACGCGATGTTGGCGAAATGATCGTGCAGGCTCCCGGTCATACCCACCAACGGCGGTATTCGCACATCGCGGCCGTGGAGAAAATTCTCCCCCTCCCCTTGTGGGAGGGGGCGGGGGGAGGGGTTTCGCGCAATAACCGTGCGGCGGTACCCCTCCCCCGACCCCCTCCCGCAAGGGGAGGGGGAGAATCTTCTCCACGGCCGCAATATGCGAATACCGCCGTTCATACATGCCACCCGGCTACAACCCGCTTGGACCGATCATGCCGACCATCGGCACACCCACGAGCCACAGCACCCAGATGGCCACGGCCAGCCAGGTGCCGAGCGCGATCGGTTCGTCGGCCGCCGGCGCGTGTCCGGCCAGAGCCCGCATGCCTACCTCCAGCAAGCCGAGGACCGCGGCGGCCAAAACGATGGCCGGTAGGGCAGCCCAGCCCAGCCACGCGCCGCCGGCCGCCAGCAGCTTCGCATCACCACCACCCAACCCGTCTCGCCCACGCAAAGCCCGGTAAGCAGCCGCGATCAACGCAAATCCCCCCCAGCCCAATGCCGCGCCGATCACATGGTCGGGCAGGTCGTCGGGGGCCAGCGCGGTGGTAGCGGCGAGGCCGAATCCCAGCAGCGGCAGTGTCAGGACGTCCGGCAACAGGAAGGCCCGCCGGTCGATCAAAGCCAGCGCGAGCAAGGTCCAGCCCAGCAGACAGGTCCAGCCGATTGCCTCCGGCGGCACCACGGCCACCGCGCCGCCGGCAATCGCGAGCGCCGCCAGTTCGATCATCGGATAAAAGCGATCGATCTTCCCATGGCAATGGCGACAGCGGCCGAACTGAACCAGCCAGCTCAGCAACGGCACCAGTTCCCAAGGGCCCAGCGTGTGACCGCAGTGCGGGCAGGCCGACCGGGCGAGGAGCAACGGTTGGTGCGTGGGAAGGCGCAACACCAGACTGCCGAGGAAACTACCGATCACGGGGGCGACGACGAGGGCGAGCAGCGCGGGCAAGGAGAGCATGCGCGGCTCCATACCACACGGCGTAATGCCAACCGGCCGAAAGCTTCCCCCATGCACGGCCCTTCACCGTCACGACCGACCTTGACCCGGTAACCCAACCTTCAACGGCAGGGAGCGGTTTGCCGAACCAAGCCCAGCAACGACCGTAAGGGGCGCTATCGGGTCAATGGTTCAGGCCGTTGGCACAACAGAGATGCGCGGCGCGTCCCGGCGCGGTGCGTAGCCAATCCGTCCGACGGTTTCCCGCCCGAAACACGATGACAGAATCATGAAATCACGCCCGATGCCGCCTGATGAGGTGGCGAGGAAGCCAAAAGCACAGGAATAGGCTGGCGAGTACCCTCTAGGCGACGCGGAATGACGACGATGCATCTTGGCAGGCACCGATCAGGACTACGGACGGCGCTGATGGCCTCGGTCAGCGGGCTGACCTTGCTGGCGCTCGCGTCCGGCCCGGTCGCCGCGCAGTCGTCGGTCTTCGTCCGGCGTGGCGCCGACTCGGGGGCTGCCGCAGCCGCGAGCGCGGCGCGGGCGAGCGGCGTCGATACCGCCCGCATGACCGCGCAGGTGCAGGGTACGGTCAACACCTTCGCCCGCGCCGCCGCCGCCAACAATGCCGCCGCGGCGTTGCAGTCCGCCGCTCGGCAGGTCGCCACCGCCACGCTTAACGCCAGCGTTCCCAACGGTCTGAGCCCCGGCGGACTGGTGCCCTCACCCGCCGCATCCTTGTGGATCGGTGCCGACCGCCCGGTGCAGGGAAATTCCGCCACCGAGGCGGCGCGGGTGATGGTCACGGTGCGTCAAACCCAGCAGCGCGCGATTCTCACCTGGGACAGTTTCAACGTCGGCCAGAAGACCACCCTCACATTCGATCAAAGCGCGGGCGGCACCGAGTCGCGCCGCTGGTCGGTGCTGAACCGGGTGGAGGACCCAAGCCTCGCGCCCAGCCGGATTCTTGGTTCGATCAAGGCCGAAGGCGCGGTCTATGTGATCAACCGCAACGGCATCGTCTTCGAAGGCAGCGCGCAGGTGAACGCGGCAACCCTGGTGGCCTCCGCGCTCGACGTGGGAACCTGGGGCGACAATGTCGGCACCCGCAACGCCCGCTTCCTGAAGGGCATCCTCAACGTCGATCCGGGCGGCCCGAACATGCTGCCCACCTTGTCGCTGGACCAGTTCGCCGTCCTGGACACCCCCGCCAAGCCGCGCCGGGTGACCGTGGAAGTGATGCAGGGCGCGCAACTCATCGCGGGTGAAAGCGGTCAGATCATCCTCGCCGGCCCCCAGGTGGTGAATCGCGGCACCTTGAGCGCCCCGGCGGGGCAGGTGATCCTGGCCGCCGGTCTCGGCGTGCGGCTCGACACGGCGCAGGTCGGCGCGGCCACCAGCCCGAATATCGGCCTGATGGTGGAATCGCTGCGCCGGGGCCCCGACAACAGCCCGCAATGGGACAACTTCCGTAGCGCCGCGCACAACGAGGGCGTGGTCAGCGCGCCGCGCGGCAACGTCACCATGGTCGGTGCCGATGTCAGCAGCAGCGGGGTCCTGTCGGCCACAACCGGCAACGATCGCAACGGCTCGATCATCCTCACCGCGCGGGACGTGGGCGGCACCCTGTCGGTGGCCGGCGGCGACGCCCGCCTGTATCGTTTCGGGACCATCACGCTCGCACCCGGCAGCCTGACGACGGTGACGGGCGATACCGGCGCCGACCAACCGGTCTTCGACACCAGCGCCACGTTCCAGCAAAGCCAGCTCTCCTTCACCGCGAGCGCCGTCCTGATTGGGGCCGACGCGCTGATCTACGCCCCCGCCGGAACCCTGCGGATGGCGGGCGACCTGACGGATCGAGGCCTGTTCCCGGACGGCACACTGCGCGCGGGGCGGCTGGGCCTCGTCTCGCTGGACCAGGGCGCGGTCATCGACCTGGCGGGCCTGAAGGACGTGAAAGTGCCGATCGCGCGCAACTTCATCGACGTCGAGGCACGCGGCATCGAATTGCGCGATTCGCCGCTGCAGCGGAACGGCCTCCTGTATCAGATGGCCCAACGGAACGAGAAGCTGACGATCGATATCCGGGTCGGCACCGCGCTGCTCGATTGGCAGCCGGCGGCGGCCCTGGTGCCGCGCGCGATCGCCGAACGCCAGACCGCGGGCGGGTCGCTGGATATCGCAGCCCAGCGGATCTTCACGTCACAGGGCTCGCTGATCGACGTGTCCGGGGGATCCATCACCTATGTCGGCGGATCGCGGCCGCAGACCACGCGCCTGCTTGGCGCCGACGGGCGGATCTATGACATCGGCAGTGCACCCGTTGATCTCGCCTACACCGCCCTGGCCGGGCAGTTCACCACGAAGCAGCCGCGCTGGGGGATCAGCCGGATCTACGTCAGCGGACTGCGCGGTCCGACCGAGGTCAATGAGCCCGGCTATGTCAGCGGGTTCGATGCCGGCTCGGTCACTCTGGCCGGGCGTCCGTATCTGGATGGAGGGATCCAGGGCGGCGCGTTGACCGGCAC
>CALQHT020000008.1 GCA_943330455.2 Nitrosovibrio sp. Nv4
ATGGCGCCGGACCTTGGAAGCGATGGGTCAGACCGCGAGTTCGGCCGCCATGATCCTCGGAGCCATCGGTCTGGGGCCATACCAACAGAAAACGCTATAAGAGCCAAAAGGTAACTGCCCAGGTACCCCGCTGGCGTGCCCAGGTAGGCACTGCGAATGAGGTCTGTGGGCACGCTGAGGGCCATTGATCGGGCATTTTTGGTACCAACACGTCCACAGACCTCATTCGCTGGGCCTACCTGGGCAGTTACATAAAAAGAACTGTGGGTCTTGCCAATGCCTGCCTCTGACGGTCCGCATCTGTCTGAACTCCTCGGAACCCGCGCGAATAGCGGGTCCTCGGGGCTTGGCCGCCGGTCTTGGCGGTGGCTTGGCGATACCGCGCGCATGGATGGCGCGGGTGGGGCGGCCACCTCATTCATCCCTGGCCCGAAGGCTGACGCGATCTGGACAGCGGGCGCACTTCGCGAGAGAGTGCGGCGCTGAGTTCAGCAGGTCGGACAGGTGTGATATCCCTGCTCCGAGCACAGGAGGACGCCCACATGAACGATATGCCCACCACGACCGAGCAAAAGCAGAAACTGGCCTATGCGTCGATGGAGAATCCCACCTACGTCGCCGGTCGCCGCTCCTTCTTCAAGTATCGGGAACTCGGGGTGACCGATGCCACCAACGGCCGGATGCGCGCGCAGGTGACATCCGCGACGCAGGGCATGGGGGAGCCGACGGGCTGGCACTATCACGTCTGTGAGCAGCAGTTCGTGTACATGCTGAAGGGCTGGGTCGATCTGGAATTCGAGGACGGCACCAAGGTGCGCCTGAAGGCAGGCGAGTCCCTGATGATCCCCGGCGGCACCCGCCACAACGAGACCGCGACGGCCGATGAGCTGGAACTGCTGGAAATCTCGGTTCCCGCCGAATTCAAGACGGTTCCCTGCGATCCGCCGTCTGCCTGATTGAAGCGATGCGCGCCGGGGCGGTTGGTTCCGCCTCGGCGATGGTCGGCATCCCGTGGCTGGTGCCAATCAACCTGGCTGGCTGGTCGCCTTGGGTGCAGCCGGTGCCTGGCGCAGAAGATTGATCCCGACCCACAAGGCTGGGATGGAGCAGACCGCGAACCCGATTCCATAGCTATCTGTCAGGCTCAGTAGGCCAGAATAGACGATGGGGCCGAGCAGCGCGCCCATCTGGCCGAATGACAGGACCCCGCCGGTGACCGATCCGGCCGCCCCTTCCGGGGCCAGACGGGCGGTTTCCGACAGCAGGATGCCGTGCCAGGACATGGCGGTGGCGCTGAGGACCGTGGCCACCAATCCGATCATCAGCAGGGGCCAGGCCGGGGTGAACAGCCCGGTCAGGGCGACGCTGCCGGCCATGCCCAGGGCCAGGCCGGCCATGACCAACCGGGGCGCCACGTAGAAACTGCCGAGCCAACCCCAGAGAATGCGGCCTGGGACGGCGACGGCGACGACGGTGGAGAAGATGAAGCCGGCGGCGACCAGCGTGTATCCGAGATGGGTCAGGTAGATGACGAAATAGGCGGTAAAGACCTGCTGGATGCCGTTGAAGGCAAAGCAGGCGAAGGACAGGGCGCGCAGATCGCGCCGGCCCAGGACGCTGGTCATGGTCGATTTGAAGTCGGATAGCCGAAAGCTGCGGTTCGGGTCTCGGTCGGTGTCGAAGCGGGCGCGCAGGGGCTGGAGCATGAACACGAAGGCGAAACAGGCCAGGGCGATCAGCAGCATGGCGTGCTGCCAGCCCAGGCTGGAGGCCATCCACGGACCAAACGTCCCGCCGAGGAGCAGCCCCGCGGGCACGGCGGTCTGCTTGATCGAGAATACCAGCGGCGCATAGCGGCGTGGGGAGACCCGGCCCAGGAGATGGGAACTGGCGGGGGTGGATGCGGCGGCGCCGGCTCCTCCGATGATCGCGGACAGGGCAAAACCCAGCATGCCGCCCTGGGCCGCGATTGCCATGCCGGCGGCCAGCATCACCAGGGCGACCTGGCTCATGCGGAGTGCGCCGTGGCGGATGATGAAGCTGCCGCAGCCCATCTGGCCGAGGAGCGAGGATGCCGCGGTCATACCGAAATAGACGCCAATCCACGCGGGATCGATCTTCAGGTCGGCGATGATCACCGGTGCGACCACGGCCGGCAGGACCCGTCCGATCGAGACGAAGGTCTGTTGCAGGAAGGTCGCCAGCAAGGCGAGCAGGACGGTGGGGGCGAGAATTGGGTGCGACAGGTTCACGGTATCCTGTTGCAACCCATCGGCACCGGCCCGTCAACCGTCTCGGCGAAGATTTGGGTGTCTCAGACGATGGTCAGCAGGCGCTTCGGGTTTCCGACCATGATTGCGTCGATCTCGGCGGCCGAGAAACCTCGCCGGCGCATCATGGGCAGGACATTGTTGAAGATATGCCCGTAGCCATGCCCACCGAACGCGGAAAGCCGGGTGCGGGAGCAGATATCGTGGCTGATCACCACCCTTTCGAGATGGCCATGCTGGATCAGGGCGCGGATCAGGCGCAGCCGGACGGCATCGTTGGGCATGTCGATGTCGGAGAGCCGGTAGTAGGACTGCTCGGTGCCGAACAGGTCGAATTCCAGCACGCAGCCGGAATCGGCCAGGCGCAGCAGGCGGGTCTCATCGAAGATCGTGCGGTCGATATGGCTGATGATGACGCGGCTGATGTCCCCGCCGGTCGAGCGAACAAAATCCGCGACTTCCTGGGGTTGGTCGGGATCGCGACCGGGATGCACGTTGATCGCCGCCCCGGTTTCCGCCTGGGCCAGCAGGGCGCCTTGCATCACGCGCCTTTCCAGTTCGGTCCACGGCGCCTGGCAGCCGATTTCGCCAATGATTCCAGCCCGGACATCGGTTCCCCAGGCGCCTTCCAGCACCTGACCGACGATCTCGGCCGCGAAATCGTCCACCGAGCGGGCTCGGTTCGCCGGGTCCTGGTATTGGTCGACATAATGGCCGCAGCCCATGACGATGCGAACGTCGGAGGCGCGGGAGACCGCGACCAGACCGGCCGGGTCGGGGGCCAGTCCGCCGCAGCTCATTTCCACGATGGAGCGGCCTCCGGCGGCACGGACTTCCGCGACTTCGGCGGAGGCGGTGGCCTCGCAGCTCAGTTGGTAGTTACGGGGCGCCTTGATCTGCCCGTAGTTGATCTTCCAGCAGTTACAGAGGTCGATTTCCGGCCCCTGGTCGGTCTCGCCCCGCTGATCGGGGGTGCGGATATCCCAAAGGATATGCTCGTGCATCAGCGTGGCGCCCAGATCGGACGGATCGATCAGGCCGAGGACGGTCTGGACGCGGCCCTTGATGTCGTCTCGATGCAAACGCATGGCGCTGCTCCCTTAAAGCGTGGTCACGCTGGGGGAACAGCGTGTCGATCACGCGCGAGCCAAGGAACCGACGCGGTTTCCGGTAACCGGGAAACCGCTCGGGTGTGGACGCTCAAGGAGGGTGGGATTGTCCCACCCTTTGAGCCAATCGGGTTACTTGCAGGCGGTGACCATGATCTCGACCAGGACGGAAGGGGCGGCCATCTCGGACTGGACGCAGGCGCGGACCGGGGCGCCGTCCTGCGGCAGCCAGGGCGTCCAGACTTCGTTCATGGCCCCGCGCTCCTTGATGTCCTTCACCCAGATGATCGCCTGCAGCAGGCGGGTCTTGTCGGTGCCGTGATGCTCCAGCATGGCGTCGATCTGCGCCAGAACATCCGCCGTCTGGCCCTTGATGTCCTTGCTGGTGTCCTTGGCGGTGATGCCGGGCAGGTAGACGAAACCGTGATATTCCACTGCCTTCGACAGAATCGGGCCGGGTTCGGTGCGGATGATCTTGCTCATTGATTGCTCTCCGGGAGAAAGACGTGATCCATCGCTTCTAAGCCAAGCCGGCCGATCAGGCCAGCGGTGACGAACCTTCCAGGGCCGCGGCGATCTGCTTTCGTCGCACCCAGGTGAACAGCCACATGGCCAGGCAGAGCACGCAGCCGATCAGGACGGGGGCTTGCAAGCCCGCAAATTCCGCGGCTATGCCATAAACCAGCGCGCCGACCGCGGGGGCGGCTCGGGTGATCATGCCCCACAGGCTGAGCACGCGGCCGACCATGGCCGGCGACGACGCGTTTTGCAGCAGGGTCTGGATGGATATCCCGTGCATCGGGGTCGCGCAGCCCATGGCGGCGATGGCGAACAGGCCGACCTCGAAATGTCCGGTGGCGACGAACAGCGCGGTGGCGCAGGCCGCGCCGCCGCCCGCCAGCAGCGCGAGTCCCGTCAGCCCCGCGATGCGTCCCCGGATGGCCACGTAGAACCCGCCGATCATCGCGGCGACGCCCATGGTGCTGGCCAGGGTCGCCAAACCCTCGGCGCCGCGGCCGAACAGGATGGCGACATAGGGGGGCAGCATTTCCGGCACCGATCGCAAGGTGAAGCCCACCGTGGCGGCGAACAGCAGCAGCGGCCCGATGCCCTTGTGGCGAGCGACGTAGCGGACCCCTTCGATGGCGTCATGCAGGATGGAATGGCTGCTGCTCTGGCCTCGGCGGATGGCCGGGTCCAGGGTCAGCATCGCCATGGTCAGGGCGGCATACAGGAAGGCCAGGCCGTTGACCGCGATGGACGGCACCACCCCCCACACCAGGATCATCGGGCCGGAGATCGCCGGTCCGATAAAGCGGGCGATGTTGTAGGTCAGGGAGTTCAGCGCCACCGCGCCTGGCAGGTATTGCCGCGTGACAAGTCCTGGCAGCAGGCATTGGCGGGCGGGCTGGGCGAAGGTCTCGGCCGTGCCGTTGATGAAGGCCAGAATGGCCATGTATTCGATCCGGATGGTGCCGGTCAGCACCAGGGTCACCAGCGCCGCCGCCTGGGCCGAGGCCACGAACTCCGACAGGATCACCAGCCGCACCCGGTCCACCCGGTCGGCAATCGCGCCTGCGATGGGGGATACCACGATGGAGGGGATCAGGGTCACGAACGCCATCAGCCCGACCCAGAAGGCGGAGTGTGTCAGCTCCCAGGCCAGCCAATCCGTGGCGATGCGTTGAATCCAGGACCCGGTCCAGCACACCACGCTGCCGGAGTAGAACAACCTTGCATTGTTCTGCTTAAGGACGCCGCCGAGGGCTGCGAGGCTTGCCACGACCCCGCCGCGTCAGCGCTTGGGGGCGGCGGCCGGTGTTTGAGGGGCTGGTGTTGGAGGAGGGGCGGCGGGGGAGACCTCGGCGGAGCCTCCCGCGTTGCGGACGCATTCCCGGATCAACTGTTCCTGGGCAAATCGGGCGGACAGGCCGCGATCGGTCTGGCCGGAGACATAGGCGCCGGAGGACGGGCTGTTCAGGCCGGAATTCGCCGCGAAGATGGAGGCCCGGTTCTGCCGGTCGTAGATCTCGTTGGCGCGCCGGCGGCAGGCGTCCAGGGTCGCGGCATCCGACCGCGTCTCCGACGAAGCCGAACTGGCTGGCGGTTCGGTGCATCCGGCCAATGCCAGGGCGGCGAGGGCGCACAGCAATCCCAGGACACTCAATCCTTGTGGGATGAAACCTCGATCCGCCGGGGCAGAGACGGCGTGCGCGGTCGGGGTTCGGGTCCGGATCATACGTTGGCTCCTGTCAGGCGGGCGGCGGAAGGCGGCTGGTCCAACTGGAGGCCGGTGGAAATCTGCGATAGGCGAGAGTGGAACCCGGTCTCATCGAAACGGGCATCCGCGGTCAAGGGCACACTTGCGGCGGTTCGCAGCAGGGCAGGGTGCAGTTCGGCGCCGTCGCGGGCAAGGCGGCAGAGCGGCCTGGCCCATTGGGCGCGGGCGAGCAGGTCGACCAGGGCCAACAGGCGCAGAAACAGCGACAATCCCTGGTTGGAGCCGATACCGATCATCCGGTCCACCGCGCCGGCCCAGCAACGGGCGTCGCGATCGGCCAGGGCCAGATCGGTATGGGTGCCGTCGGGCCGCGTGAAGCGGAAGCCACGGACGGCCCCCCAGCGTTCTTCCAGGGCGGCGTCGCGGGCGGCGTACCAGGCGCGCTCCAGGTCACGACCGAGGACGGATGGAAGGTCCTCGGGCGGCACGGTCACAAGGTAGGTCAGCGACCCGTCCGGGCCAGCGCCGACCCGAATGGATTGGGGCTGCTCATGCACGCTCATCAATGCCAGGATGGACCTGTGCGGCGTTTGGCGCCAGGGAAAGATGGGTAGAATGCATCTGCTTAGGGGGATCCGGCCAGTGCGCGTTGGCGCAACTGTTGCACGGAACGGGCACGATGCCAGAAGGAGACGTCAGCCATGTCACGCGATCTGCATACTCTGACAGCGACCGAGGCCGCCCGCCGTATTCGCGAGGGCAAACTGACCGCGGTCGAGCTGATGGAGGCCTATCTGGCCCGGATCGCCGAGCGGGAGCCGGTGGTCCGTGCGTTTGCGTGGTTCGACGCCGACGATGCAAGAAAATCCGTGTCGCGAGCGCGTCCCGGGCCGCTGCATGGGATCCCGGTCGGGGTGAAGGATGTGCTGGATACGGCCGATATGCCCAGCCAGTATGGCTCTCCGATCTGGGATGGTTGGCGCCCACGCGCGGACGCGGCCCCGGTGGCCTGGGCAAAGGCCGCTGGCGCCGTCGTCATAGGCAAGACCGTGACCACTGAATTCGCCACTCGCAAGCCGGGTCCCACGGCCAATCCGGCCAACCCGGCGCATACCCCGGGTGGTTCCTCCTCCGGCTCCGCGGCCGGGGTGGGGGATGCCATGTTTCCGCTGGCCTATGGCACGCAGACCGCCGGCAGCATCATCCGTCCGGCGGCTTATTGCGGGGCGGTCGGGTACAAGCCCAGTTATGGGATGATCGACCGTGCCGGGATGAAGATCATGTCGGCGAGCCTGGATACGGTGGGCGTGATGGCCCGCTCGGTTGCCGATTGCGCGCTGTTCGCCGGGGCTGTCAGCGGGCGCGATCTCGGCGATCCGGATGTCAGGCCAGGGCGGGCGCCGAGGATCGGGGTGTGCAGGTCGCCGAGCTGGGATGCGGTGCAGCCGGAGACGGAGGCTTTGATGCCGCGGGCGGTGGAGGCATTGGCGCGGGCCGGGGCCATTTTGTGCGAATGGGAGTTGCCCGAGGACTTCGCGGCCTTGAAAGAGGCGCATCCGATCGTGATGAACCGGGAAAGCGCCCGCGCCATGGGATGGGAGTTGGCGGAACATCCGAACGGCATCAGCGAGGGCCTGCGGGAACGCCTGAACTTCGGGCTTTCTCAATCGGACGCCGATCTTGCGGGGGCTTACCAGGTGTTCGATCGAACCCAGCAGGCTTTCCCCTCGGCGATGGGGGACCTGGATATCCTGCTGACCCCATCGGCTCCTGGGGAGGCACCGGAAGGGCTGGATTGGACCGGCGATCCGGCGTTCAACTTCATCTGGACCAGTCTGCATGTGCCCTGCGTGACGGTGCCGGCGGGGATGGGCCGCAATGGGCTGCCGTTGGGCATCCAGATCGTCGGGCGCCGCGGTGACGACCGCGCGGTGCTGGCCTGGGCACAATGGGTGGCGGCGGCGATCGGCTAGGGCGGGGCCGGCCTGGGCGGAACATGGGGATGTCCATATATTCCGATAAATCAATGGCTTGGAGCAATCCTCCGGAGCCAGCCACAGTGACCACTCCCTAGCCGTGTCGGAGCCCGGTTCACCTTCGATATCGTCCGGCCCGGTCCTGTTTGCCGGCGATCCGCACAGAAATTTCTCACCCATTCTGCGGGCTTGCCTGGCCTTGGACGCCGGCACACTGATCCTGATGGGCGATTGCGATTGCCCGGAACCGTTGCCAGCAATCATGGCGCCCATTCTGCGGGCCGGATGGCAGGTGAAATGGATCCTCGGCAATCATGACACCGAAACCGAGCAGAGCTACGACCATCTGGTCGGGGCCCATCCCGACGGTGACCTCGGGTTGCGCGTCACCGAGATTGCCGGAATGCGGATCGCGGGTCTGCCGGGCGTGTTCAAGCCCAGGGTCTGGTACCCGCGGGCCGACGAACCCGGAGCCAGGATCGACCCGCCGCGTTTTCGGACCCGGATGGAGTTTCTCGCGTCGTTGCGACCTGACGAACATTGGCGTGGCGGTCTGCCGCTTTGGCATCGCGACACGATCTTCCCCGAGGACATCGACCGCCTGGGTGGCGAACGCTTTGACGTCCTGGTGGCGCATGAGGCTCCGTCCGTGCACCGCCACGGCTTCTCCGTCCTCGACGAACTCGCCCGAACCGCTGGCGCTCGCCTGATCGTGCACGGGCATCATCATGAATCCTACACGTCCGTTCTGGATGGCGGCATCGCGGTGCGGGGATTGCGCCTAGCGGAACCGTGGCAATTGGACATCGATCGCTTTCAACAGTCACTGACGGCATGTCGGCCGGGTGCCGCATCAACTGTGATGTGATCCGATCGGCGCGACGGCTGCCACCATGTGTCGCGATCGGATCACATGACGGGTTCGCCAGTCCGGGCGATCGCGGACTCGGTTTAGACGTGTTTTCCGGCATTCGCGGGTCTTTTGGTTCGGCTGGACCAGCGAAACAGACCAAATATGGAGTGAAACTGGTCTTGCGACTGCGCCAAACGGCACAACCGCGGTCGGATATCGCCGGTTGCGATCACAGCTAATTGAACCTGGAAAAAAACGATTAACGACAGGGAATGTTATCGGCTCGTGGTCATGCTTGGTGCAGATATCTTCAACAATCTACGAATATTGGCCATCTTCGGTATGGAGCCATGGCATACGAATCTAGCCCGTCCCCGTTAATACCCGGTTCACACTAGGCATTTAAGATTGTTGCCAGGGATACCACCGCTTTTGCACGGGTCCGGGAGAACAGTCCAGTGGCACAGATTTTTTCAATCGACGATCGTTTGGCTTTCTTGGAAATCGGCGATGTTTCCCGAACGGCGCTTCGGGCGTTTCTGCCGTCGTTGGAGCGGGAACTGCCGACCATCCTGGCTGCGTTCTACGAACATATTGGGCGATTTCCGAATCTCGCCGGGATGTTCCGCGACAGCCAGGCCATCGACCGCGCGCGCAAGGCCCAGGGCGATCACTGGCTCAAGCTGTTCTCAGGGCGCTTCGACGATGAATACATAAGTTCGGTCCGTCGGATCGGTCAGATGCACAGCCGGATCGGGCTGGAGCCACGCTGGTATATCGGGGGCTACGCGTTCATCCTCGGGCGGGTCAATACGTTGGCGAGCCGCACCTTCGTCAACCGTTTTGCCCCGGTGCAGGCCCAGCAACGGACCGCTGTGCTGCTTCATGCGCTGAACCAGGCGGTCATGCTGGACATGGATATCGCCATCTCGATTTATCTTGAGGAAAACAAGGCGGCCTACGACCGCAAATTGTCGGTGTTGGCAGATGGGTTTGCCAACAAGGTGGAGCCGCTGGTCGCGCGCGTCGCGTCGCAGGCCGAACTGCTCGGTGACACGGCGGAGAGAATGTCGGGCACCGCGGAGCAGACGAGCCGTCAGGCAACCATTGTCTCGGCGGCCGCGGAGGAAGCATCCGTCAATGTGCAAACCGTCGCCACCGCCAGCGAGGAACTGCATGCGTCGGTCCAGGAGATCAGTCGCCAGGTCACGCACTCGACCCGGATCAGCATCGAGGCGGTTGAGATGGCCAAACGCACCAACGCGACGGTGGAAGGCCTGATGGAGGCGGCACAAAAGATCGGAGCCGTGGTGCAGTTGATCAACGATATTGCCAGCCAGACCAATCTCCTGGCCTTGAACGCTACCATCGAGGCGGCGCGGGCTGGAGAGGCCGGCAAGGGCTTCGCGGTTGTCGCCTCGGAAGTGAAGGGCCTCGCAACCCAAACCGCCAAGGCGACCGAGAATATCGGGACCCAGGTTACGGCGATGCAGGGCGCCACCCATGAGGCCGTGCAGGCCATCAAGGACATCAGTGCGACGATCTCGACGATCAGCGAGATTGCCACGGCCATCGCCTCCGCTGTCGAGGAACAGGGCGCGGCAACGCAGGAGATCTCTCGGAATGTGCAGGAGGCAGCGCAGGGTACCGGCCAGGTCGCGATCAGCATCGGCACCGTGAACCAGGCGGCGGGGGAGACCGGAATTGCCGCGACGACGGTTTTGACCACGGCCAATGATCTCGGGTCAGGCGCCCGCACCCTGCAAGCCGAAGTAAGCGCGTTCCTGTCCGAGATCCGGGCTGCCTGATGGGGAGCGATCTGCCGCTTTACGCCGGTTTCTATCCCGGTTGGGCTCCGGCGGCCTTACGCGCGCGACCGGCCCCACGGCGCCCGCCGACCCGCACATCCGCAAGCTGCGCTCGGCCACCTTCGATGATCGTCTGGGCAATCAACCGCGCGTAGGTGCCACGCCCCAGTGGGCCGTCGTCCTTCATCCAGAACGGGGCGTGGCCGGCCATCGCGATCAGGCTTTGGATCAACGGTTGCCGCAATTCCGGCGTGGCGTCCAATCCTGGCAGCGCGGCGGTCAAGGATATGCCGATGCGATAGGCCAAGGTGCGCAACTGGTACTGCAGCGTCTCCCGCTCCGCCGCGGTCAGGAGTGGGAAGGCGGAGCGGCTGATCTGGTGAGCGTCGCGGTGATCGAGAATGCCGTCCAGAAGGGCCGCCGTCACGGCTTCAAGACGGATTTCGCCGAGGGCGTCCTCCTGCCCCTCATCGGCGGTGCCGACATATTCGTGCAGCGCGTCGACGAAGGCATGCAGGATATCGAAGATCAGGTCGTGCCGGCGCAGGTACGCGGAACGGGCGGCGTATGGCGTGACACCCGCGGTCAGAGCCACTTCCAGCATGGACACCCGGTCGATCCCTCGGCTGGCGAGCAGGCGTGCCCCGACCTCCCGCAGCTTGGCACGACGCGACTCGATTTTGGCGTTGACGCTCCATGGCTGGTTGGCGCCCCTTCCGTCGTGACGCTGACGGACGTCTTCGGCCAATACGGCCGGGTCCGTGGTCGTAGCCCCGCCTTTTGGCTCGGTGGGTAGCAGATCGAGCGGCAGAAGGGTCAGCACGAGAAAGGGTGGAACATGTTCACGATAAGTTCCTATCACAGGCCTCCGCCCTGGGCAAGCATGGAATGGCTCGCTGCTCGGCGAGCGATGATCTTGCCACCATTTGAGCTGAAAATGGTCGCCGGGCTGCCTGCTGGACGCTCCAAGGAGCCGGGAGAGGGGGGACCTGGTCGGTCGGCCTGTAAGCGGCGGTCCCGAAGCGTGCACCGATCTTGTCAGACGGTTTGTGGTCGGGCAGTTTCGCAGCGTGTTTGACAGTTGATTGGACACCCGTTTGGCGTAGCCAGCCGGGCGGTCAATCGCGCCTTCCCGATCAGGATGATATTCCATGGATATTTCTCACCCCAGTTCCTTGTCGAAGTCTGACTCGCTGGAGCTTCGCTATGGTGAAGGCGCAATCCCGGCGGCCGGACCCTGGAACGACCATATCGCTCTGCTGTTGTCGCACCGATCGGTGCGCGGCTATCGGCCCGACGCTTTGCCGGCGGGCACCTTGGAAACCCTGATCGCGGCGGCTCAATCGGCGGCAACCAGCTCCAACTTGCAGACCTGGTCGGTTATCGCGGTGACCGATCCGGTGAAAAAGGCCGCTTTGGCCAAGCTGAGCAACAACCAGAAGCATATCGAGCAGTGCCCGCTCTTCCTGGTCTGGCTGGCCGATATCTCGCGGAATCAGCGACTGGGTGCGGAGGAAGGCGTGACTCTGGAAGTCATGCCGTATCTGGAGACGTTCGTCGTCGCTGCGATCGATGCCGCGCTCGCCGCCCAGAATGCCGTGATCGCGGCAGAGTCGCTGGGGCTGTCGAACGTCTATATCGGTGCGCTGCGCAACAATCCGCTGGAAGTCGGAGAGATTTTAGGCCTGCCGTCCGGTGCAATGGGCGTGTTCGGGCTCTGCATCGGCTATGCCGCGCCGGATGTGACCAATGAGGTCAAGCCGCGGCTGTCTCAACCCTCGATCCTTTATCGGGACCATTATGGCAACCCTGACGAACCTGCGCTGCGAGCGGCCTATGACGCGAAGATGGCCGCGTTCTCAGCGCGTCACGAGATGACGCAAGACACCTGGACGAAGCGGGTTATCGGCAGAATGAGCAAGATCGCGGCCCTGAGCGGTCGCGACAAGCTGGTTGGCATCCTGAACGCCATGGGCTTCCAACTGCGCTGATCTGTTCCTGTACCCGTGGGTGGTCCGGCTTGTCGCCGGCTTCCACCCACGGGGCGTTGCCGGCTATCCGGAAAACCGGCCTGATCCCGTGACCGAGCGCAGAAGCCGCAGCCTGCGGCGACGTGATACCGCCGCTCCGTCAGATGACGGTGAAGCGATTTGCAGGGCTCTTATGGCGTTTGTTGTTGGGCCGCGCTCGTCCGCTCTGACTTCAGGGCGGGAACTCGCAGAGAGACTCGGGGCAAGCCCGGGCATGACGGTGGGGGCCCGCCCGCGCGGGCCAACGCCGAACGCCGCAAGCGCCCATTTTCTATCTGTTGGCCGCCCGGACGGCCTACGCCAACCGTCCGTGGCAATGTTTGAACTTCTTGCCGGACCCACACGGGCATTGCGCGTTGCGCCCGACATTGCCCCAGGTCGAGGGATCATCGGCCCTGACGGTCTGCTCCAGCGCGGGTTGCGGCGCGAACATCGTGGCCTCGGTACCGCCCGCGAACGCCATCTCGGGTTCGCCGTAGGCTGACGCCTCCGGGTGAATCTCCAACAAGGATTGGTTCGTCGGCTCGAAGACCAGGGGCGGTTGGTCGGGCGCCAGCTCGACGCGGGACAACATCGACGTGACCCGCTCCTTCAATTCGTCCAACATGGCGTTGAACAGGGTGAAGGCCTCGGACTTGTATTCGTTCAACGGATCTCGCTGGCCATAGGCGCGCAAGCCGATGCCCTGGCGGAGATGGTCCAGGGCGTAGAGATGTTCCTTCCAGACCGCGTCCAGGGTCTGGATCAGAAGGCTCTTTTCGATGAAGCGCATCAGGTCCGGGCCCATATTGGCCGCCTTGGCCGCCATCATCGTGTCGGCTTCTTTCTCGATGCGCTCGCGCAGGCCGGTTTCGTCGATGCCTTCTTCACGCCCCCAGGCTTCCACGGGCAGGTCGAGCCCCAGGATGCGGTTGACGTCGGCCGTCAGCTCGGAAAGCTCCCACTGTTCGGCAAAGGCCTTTTCCGGCACGCGGCGGGACACCATCAGAGCGATGACTTCCTCCCGCATGTCGTTGATCGTCTGCGTAACATCGCCGGCCTTCATGAACTCCTTCCGCTGGGCATAGACCTCCTTGCGCTGGGCGTTCATCACATCGTCGTAGCGCAGCACGTTCTTGCGGGTGTCGAAGTTGCGGGCCTCGACCTTTTTCTGTGCCTTTTCCAAGGCCTTGTTGATCCAGGGGTGGACGATCGCCTCGCCGTCCTTCAACCCAAGGCGCTGGAGCATGCCGCCCATCCGGTCCGACCCAAAGATGCGCATAAGGTCGTCTTCCAGCGACAGGAAGAAGCGGGACCGTCCAGGATCGCCCTGCCGGCCCGACCGACCGCGCAACTGGTTGTCGATGCGCCGGCTCTCATGGCGTTCCGTGCCGATCACGAACAGCCCACCGGCTTGTTTGACCTTCTCATGCGCCTCGGCGATTTCCGCACGGATGGCGGCTTCCTTGGCCGCCCGTTCGGCCTCATCGTCGATGTCGGCGAGTTCTTTCTTCAGGCGGACTTCCAGATTGCCACCCAGTTTGATGTCCGTGCCACGGCCCGCCATGTTGGTGGCGATCGTAATCGCGCCCGGGGCGCCTGCCTGGGCGATGATCTCCGCTTCCTGCTCATGGAAGCGGGCGTTCAAAACGGCGTGCGGGACGTTCTTCTTTTTTAGCAGGTCGCTGATCGTCTCGCTTTTCTCGATCGAGGTCGTGCCGACAAGGACCGGCTGGCCCTGCTTGCGGGCTTCCGCGATCAAGGTCGCGACGGCCTCGTATTTCTCCATGGCGGAGCGGTAGACCTCGTCGTCCTCATCCTTGCGGGTGACGGTGACGTTGGTCGGAATTTCCACGACGTCCAGCTTGTAGATTTCCGCGAATTCATCGGCCTCGGTCATGGCCGTGCCGGTCATGCCGGCCAGCTTGGGATACAGGCGGAAATAGTTCTGGAAGGTTATGGAGGCCAGGGTCTGGTTCTCGGGCTGAACGGTGACGCCTTCCTTGGCTTCCAGCGCCTGGTGCAGCCCTTCCGAGTAGCGTCGGCCTTGCATCATGCGGCCGGTAAATTCGTCGATGATCACGACCTGGTCCTGGCGGACGATGTAGTCGACGTCGCGGGCAAACAGCGTGTGGGCACGCAGCGATTGCTGGACGTGATGGATGATCGAGACGTTGAAAATGTCGTAAAGGTTGCCCTCGGTCATCACCCCGGCTTGGCGCAGCATCTCCTCCACGGTTTCCGACCCCGGTTCGGTCAGAGAAACAGTCTTGAATTTTTCCTCTTTGTCGTACGTCGACGGGTCTTTCACCAGTTCCCGAACCACGGCGTTCACTTGGCGATAAAGATCGGAGCTGTCCTCGGCCGGGCCGGAGATGATCAGGGGCGTGCGCGCCTCGTCCACCAGGATGCTGTCGACTTCATCGACGATTCCGTAGAAAAATTCCCTCTGGACCATGTCCTCCAGCCGGAATTTCATGTTGTCCCGCAGGTAGTCGAAGCCGAATTCGTTGTTCGTCCCGTAGGTGATGTCGGCCGCGTATTGCTCGCGCTTGGTATCGTCATCCTGACCGTGGACGATGACGCCAACCGTCATGCCCAGGAAATTGTAGATCTCGGCCATCCATTCGGCGTCGCGGCGGGCCAGGTAGTCGTTCACCGTCACCACATGCGCGCCCTTGCCGGCCAGGGCGTTCAGATAGGCGGGCAGAG
This sequence comes from Nitrosovibrio sp. Nv4, assembly GCA_943330455.2. Taxonomy (GTDB): domain Bacteria; phylum Pseudomonadota; class Alphaproteobacteria; order Acetobacterales; family Acetobacteraceae; genus Rhodopila. The sequence continues at coordinate 14,959 of CALQHT020000008.1, forward strand.
TGGCAACCAGGGTCTTGCCCTCGCCGGTCTTCATCTCCGATATCTTGCCATCATGGAGTACCATGCCGCCGACCATCTGGACGTCGAAATGGCGTTGGCCCAGGGTGCGCTTGCCAGCCTCTCGGACCACGGCAAAGGCTTCGGGCAGCAGATCGTCCAGTGTCTTGCCTGCCGCCAGAGAAGCTCGGAATTCCGCGGTTTTCCCCCGCAAACCCTCATCGCTGAGCGCCGCCATGCTCGGCTCCAGCGCATTGATCGCGGGCACCCGGCGTTGATAGGCCTTGAGCGAGCGGTCGTTGGCGTTACCGAAAATGACGCGGGCGAGCTTGGCGAACATGCGAACCTTCCAGGTGCTGCTCCTGACACATCCAAGGCGCAGCCACCACCACCTGGGGCTGGCATAGTGTGCCAAGTCGAGCCGCGTTCAGATAGGACCCGGATGCCCCAGGGTCAACGATGCGTCAACGACGCGCCGGCTATGATAGCCCATCGACGCTATGATAGTACATGTTCCGGTGACAGGCGGGACGACATTGATCTCGGTCTGGTGCATTTTCTGGCATCTCGGCCCACCTGTAGGCATAGATGAGAGGAGCGGATGCTCCTGTTTCCGTTCCACCGTCCTGTCCCATTCGGAGTCGTTATGCCGTTTTGCTCGCTAGGTGGTCCTGTGGTTTCATGCCGGTCGTACATCGCGACCGCGGTCCTGGCGCTTTGCGCCGGATCTTTCGTGACAGCGGCCGTCCGGGCTCAGCCCGGCCCGGTTCCCGGTCCTCCGACATCGGTGTTGGTCCCGGGCGCGACCGATCCGGTGGCGCCGATCGAGGGAGCGGCGAACCCGGTCATCGGCAGTGTGGACGGGCACCTGATCTACCTGAGCGAAGTCGGACGGGCGGCCCAGACCTTGCCGGAAAATCTGCGTGGACTACCCTTCGATACCGTGTTTCCGGTCGTGCTGGACCGCTTGGTCGACCATCAGGCGCTGGTCATCATGGCCAAACGGGCCGGGCTGGAGGATGTTCCCGAGGTTCGGCGGGAAATCGAAGCGGCAATTGAGCGTATCCTGGAGGGGGCGTGGCTGTCTCGCGAAGCGGCCCCAAAGGTGACGGAAGCAGCCGTTCAGGCCCGTTTCAACCGGCAGTTCGCCAACCGGCCCGCCACCGAGGAAGTGCGCGCGCGCCACATCCTGGTCAGCAGTGAAGCCGAGGCGATGAAGGTGATCGACGATTTGCGTGCCGGCGCGGATTTCGCGACGCTTGCCAGGGCCGTCAGTAAGGATCCGGACCGTGAGAAAGGGGGAGACCTGGGATTCTTCCGCCACGAGCAGGTCTGGCCCGCATTCGCCGAACTGGCGTTCAGTTTGCCACCAGGCCAGGTCGGGAGCACTCCGATAAGGAACGAATTTGGCTGGCATGTCATCAAGGTTGAGGAAAAGCGCTTTGTCGCGCCCCCCAGCTTTTCGGAGATTCAAGGGCAGTTGCGGCAGGAATTACTGGCGACGGCTGTTCAGCAGGCTATCGAGCGGGCCCGTTCTCAGGTCATCATTCGCCGATTCAATCTTGATGGGTCGGAACTGGAGACGGGGCCTCGGTTCAAGGTTACTCCGTCCGTGCCGCTTTCGACCGATACCCCGCGTTAGCACTCGATCAATCGCGCGACAGGGTTACTCGCCGCGGTGGGGGCATGATGCGTCGGCGGGCAGACGTTGCGTGCCAGCGGAATGCCGCTAGCGCCGCGGTTTCTCCGTTGCAAGGCGGGTTCCACGTGTTCGCCAATTTGCCTGTTCTTCGGTGTGGGGGGGCATCGGGACAAACGCGGGAGCTATCTGCCGGGACGCACCACGCCAACCCTCCTCGGGTTGCAATTGCCGAGCGCGGACGCGGTAGACATAGGCACGTAGACTGATTGACAGGGCGATCGTGTACCAAAACATGGGCTGGTAGGCGATGCCCACGAATGCGCCGCTGGCCATGAACACGACGATGCCTGATTGCAAGGCATCTGCCAGGTCCGCACACCACGCAAGTTCCGGATCACGTTTCGTTTGTTTCTTCAGGCGGCTCAACGCGATAAGCGTTGAGCCAATGATAAGCAAAAATATCGTGATTCCCGGCCACCCATGCTCACCGAGTACTTCAAAATAGATGCTGTGGAAGGCTCGCCCGAATTGGGTTTCGCCGACGGGACTGCCCGGGCTTGCGGGAATGTCAATATGGTTGATCAAGTAGGCCATAAAGCCGCCACCGAGCGGGTTGGACGCGACAAACTGCAGGGTCCATTTCCATACCAGGACCCGCACATTTGTTGTGCTGTCCAGACCGTCCCCGCCGATCGTCGCGATACGTGCATTCCACGTATCCGAGGTGAGGTATAGCAGCGCCAGGCCACCTACTACGGCTGTCAGTCCAAATAGGAATTTATGCCGGGTTTTCACAAACATGAAGGCCGCGAGAACCATGAGTCCGACCAGCGCACTGCGTTGATAAGTGCCGACGGCGGTCACGGTCGCGAGGAGGGCCATGCCCAGATAGCCCATCGATACCATCCGATGGCGTGGCATCAGCTTCGCGTGTTTCGCCAGAAATAGTGCCAACGGCACCACCATCAGGCACACAGTCGACAGAAATCCTCCTTCTGCCAGCCCTGCATTACCCGCCAACAGTCCCAGGTTGGTGCCGTAGCCACCGCCGGAAATCAGCGTCTTCGCTCCAAATGTCACAAAATTGGCAGCCAATGAGAGCACGTAGATTTGGACGAAGGCCTCTATCTGGATGCGCGAGCGAATGGCGAACGGGATGAAAGCGGAAAAGATGACGGCCTTGGTGGCCCAGTCCCACTTTACCCAACCTTGCTCCGGTGATACCGCCCACAGCATTGTGGTCGTGACCCACATGCCCATCACGACAATCAGAACATGTGACGCCATGGGGGGCGGAGGCGACCTCCGGTCCAACGCCACATAGGCTGCGATCGCACCGGCGCCCATTATGAGGGCGACCGGAAGCTCGTTAAGGAATAGGTAAGCGACATCCTGCGGCCTGAATGTGTCAACCCAAACATAACCGAGAACCAGGACAAATGGCGCAGTGGTGCCGATGCCAAGAAAGCCGATATAGATAGCGAACAGCCAAAGGCTACGGAGCATGTCGTGGCAGCTCCGTGATGGCGAGGTCAGCCGACAGGGATCGAGGCAGCGTGGTCATTTCCTCAATGATGACGCCGCCAGGGTGATAGTGTTCCGCCAGCCGGACCGTTTTTCCTGGACGCTTCATCGGGTTGCTGTCGCGCGGCGGTGGCTGGAAACCAGGGATCGGTCTTGTCCCCCTGAACGGCCCTGGCGATAACATATAGCATCATCAGCGTACTGAGCATGATGCTGGCAAGATCGAGCAATGCTCAGGCCTCCTCAGACAAGGTCGCGTCACGCGCAACGCATGCCGTATAATCAACGACAGTGCATCATGTCACCAAGATTAAGTGCGTCGTCGCTGGTTCGGCACTGGGGCGACCCAACCTGACCCCCGGTCCCGCGATAGGGGGGGATGACCGGTCGCGCGTCGGAGCGGTCTACAGCACCCGCCCAGCCACAGCATCCAACTTGGCGAGCAGTCCTGGTTCTCGCATTGAGGGAGCGGTGATGATGGCATTATCCAGCGCGTGGTCGCAGCCGGCTGGGCACGCCGCATGGTCCCGCCGGATGGTCGGGACGGCGTGCCGGATCAGAGCCCGCGCCTTGTCAGCGTTGTCCAGCAGGACACGAACCACAGCCTCCACGGTGACATGATCGTGGTCTGGGTGCCAACAATCGTAATCCGTCACCATCGCAACCGTCGCATAGCAAAGCTCGGCTTCTCGGGCGAGCTTTGCTTCTGGCATATTCGTCATGCCGATCACGCTGCATCCCCACGACCGATAGAGTTCGCTCTCGGCCTTCGTAGAGAACTGGGGACCTTCCATCACCAGATAGGTGCCGCCACGGGTCACCGGTAAATTCAATGCCCTCAGACCGGCTTCCATGGAGTCGCCCAGTCGCGAACAGACCGGATGGGCCATCGAGACATGCGCGACCACCCCCTCTCCAAAGAAGCTCTTTTCCCTGGCGAAGCTACGGTCGATGAATTGATCGACGACCACGAAGTGCCCCGGGGGCAGTTCGGCACGCAAACTCCCCACCGCGGAGAGTGAGATAACGTCAGTCACACCGGAACGCTTTAGAGCGTCGATATTCGCACGATAATTGAGGTGCGTGGGTGAAAGCGGATGCCCGCGCCCATGCCGTGGTAGGAAGACACATGCGACGCCCGACAGCCGCCCGAACAGCAAAGCATCAGATGGCGTGCCCCAGGGGGTCTCGACCTGCTTCCAGGTCTTGTCTTCCAGGCCCTCGATTTCATACAGGCCGGACCCGCCGATGATGGCGACGACCGGTTCCTTCAGGGCCTCGTCGCCATCGGTCATGGTCCGGATGCCTGTCAATGAACGTCCGACCAGACCTTGCGCTTCACAGCATAGGTCAGTCCTGTCATGAGCAGCAGGAACAGGATCACGCGCACGCCCATCTGCTTCCGTTCCACGAGTTCCGGATTGGCGGCCCATGCCAGGAACGTCGTCACATCGCGCGCCATTTGCTCGACGCTGGCAGTTGTGCCGTCCGCGTAGGTGACCTGGGCGTCCTGGAGCGGTTGCGGCATCGCAATCTGGTGTCCAGTGAAGTACTTATTATAGTTCATGCCGTCCTGCATGACCATCGTCGCAGGCGGTGTGCCGTACCCGGTCATGAGCCCATAGATGTAGTCGGGCCCGCCCACGCGCGCGTTCACCATCAGCGATAGATCGGGCGGATAGGCACCGTTATTGCCAGCGCGTGCCGCGGTCTCATTCGGGAAAGGCGCTTTGAATTTATTGGCCGGAGTCCCCGGGCCTTCCTTCGGCGCCCCCTGGTCGTCCAGCCCCTGCGGTACCGTCACCGCCGCAGCCACGGCCTTGATCTGCTCAGGTGTCAGACCGATGCCGGAAAGCTGGCGATAATGGACGAAAGTCAGCGAGTGACAGGCCGCGCAGACTTCGCTGTAAACCTGGAATCCGCGTTGCGCAGCAGCGAGGTCATAGGTGCCGAATATCCGCTCGAAGCTCCATTGTTGGGTCGGGGGTGTCGGAGCCCCCCCCGCGGCGAGCGCTGATCCGAGCATGGGGCCAACGGCCGCCATTCCGAGCAATAGGTTACGCAGCGCGCGCATCACGCTTTCTCCATCGGCTTGGCGGCCGCACCGGACGGCATCGGTCCGCCGCCTCGTCCACCGGTCACTGATTGGCTGATACTTTCCGGGAGCGGCAGGGGGCGTTCCAGTTTGCCGAGCAGCGGAAGGATCACCAGGAAGTGCAGAAAATAATAGAAGGTGCTGATCTGGCTGAGGATGACCCACACGCCTTCCGGCTTGTTCGCGCCACAGACGCCCAGGACCATAAAGGCCAGGACCCATACCCAGATCACCCACCGATAAATCGGACGGAACCGCGCGCTGCGCACCTTCGACGTATCGAGCCAAGGTAGCACGAACAGCACCAGGATCGCCGCGAACATCATGCAGACGCCCAGCAGCTTGTTCGGCACCGACCGCAGGATGGCGTAGAACGGCAGGAAGTACCATTCAGGGACAATGTGTTCCGGGGTTTGCAGCGGGTTGGCCGGCACAAAGTTGACCGGATCGCCCAGATAATTCGGGTTGAAGAACACGAACGCCGCGAACACCATCAGGAAGACGCACATCCCGACACTGTCTTTGATCGTGTAGTAGGGATGGAAGGGCAGGGTATCCTGAGGCGATTTCACGTCGATCCCAAGCGGGTTGTTCGAACCGACCACATGAAGCGCCGCGATATGCAGGAACACGATACCGACCAGCACGAACGGCAACAGATAGTGAAGGCTGAAAAACCGGTTCAGCGTGGGATTATCGACGCTGAAGCCACCCCACAGAAGCGTCACGATCTTGGGCCCAATAACAGGGAAGGCCGAGAACAGGTTGGTTATGACGGTCGCGCCCCAATACGACATCTGGCCCCAGGGCAGCACATAGCCCAGGAACGCCGTGGCCATCATGATCAGCAGGATCACGACCCCGAGCATCCACAGCAGCTCACGCGGGGACTTGTAGGAGCCGTAGTACAAGCCGCGGAAGATGTGGATATAGGTCACGATAAAGAACATCGAGGCACCGTTCTGGTGCACATATCGGATCAGCCATCCATAGTTCACATCGCGCATGATGTGCTGGACGCTGTCGAACGCCAGAGCGGTATTGGGCTGGTAGTTCATGGCCAGGAAAATGCCGGTCAGGATCATGATGACCAGATTGACCATGGCCAATGCGCCGAAATTCCAGAAATAATTGAAATTCTTCGGCGTCGGAAATACCCCGTACTCTTTCTGCATCATCGTGAAGATGGGCAGACGGGTATCGATCCAGTTGATCACCGGATTGGTGAAATCGCTCTTGTGCAGGCCGGCCATGAGGAATTCCCTATCGGGTGGCTGAAACTCAGCCGATCTTGATCTTGGTATCCGTGGTGAAAGCGAATGGCGGCACCGGCAGGTTGGTTGGTGCCGGCCCGCGCCTCACGCGGCCCGATGCATCGTACTGGCTGCCATGGCACGGGCAAAACCACCCGCCATATTCACCGCGCGGATCGGAGGGCTTGTTCCCCAATGGCACGCATCCCAAGTGAGTGCATATCCCGATCAGTACAACCCACTGATCGTGGCCGGGCTTGACCCGGGCCTTGTCGGTCTGCGGGTCCAGAAGCTGGGAAAGCGGCGTCGCTTGGGCCGTCTTGGTTTCCTCGTCCGTCCGATGTCGAACGAAAATCGGTTTTCCTTGCCAAACGACCGTGATGCCTTGGCCGGCGACGATGGGGGTAAGATCCACATCGATCGACGATAGAGCCAGCACGTCTTTCGACGGGTTCATCGAGTCGATCAAAGGCCAAGCGATCGCGGCGGACCCAATTGCCGCGCCGGCCGCTGTGATCAATTGAAGGAAATCGCGTTTGGTGACGTCGGCCGCGTGGCCATGGGCTGCGGTAGTGGCGGGCGAATCGGCCATCTTCCCCTCGTGCTCACCAGCCCGGCGTCACCGGGTGGTCATGATCCGGTTTGGTCGCGCGCGACAGTCGCACATGACCGCGGACTGACCGTTTGGCCTGCCCGCATGCTGATTGAAGTGCGACCAGGTTTCCCCAGCCGTGAGAGACAGTTTACGAGTGAGTTCCGTTCACTGCAACGTGTCCCGTCCAACCCGCTATGATCACGGGCTACCCTGCCTAGCCCCATGGAACAAGCCATCATGACGCAAAACGCCAACGATTCTTCCCCACCTGTTGCGCATGAAGCGCTCAAAGGGCCGGCTCGGGCCTGGTTCGAAGCGCTCCGGGACCGAATTTGTGCGGAATTCGAGCGCATCGAGCAGGCGGACGACGTAGTGCTGTCAGATCGTCCGCCTGGCAATTTCATCCGTTCGGCTTGGAAAAGGCCAACCGAGGACGGCTCCGATGGCGGCGGCGGCGTCATGAGCGTCATGCGCGGTCGGGTGTTCGAGAAAGTTGGGGTGAATGTCTCAACCGTATCGGGCGAATTCAGTGAGGATTTTCGGGCTCAGATCCCAGGCGCCGCGGAAGATCCCCGCTTCTGGGCCAGCGGCATCAGCCTGGTGGCCCATATGCAAAGCCCCTTGGTGCCCGCTGCTCACTTCAATACCCGCATGCTGGTGACGACCAAGGGCTGGTTTGGAGGTGGCGGCGACCTGACGCCGATGCGACTCGACTCGGAAGCAGCCAAGATTGATGCGGCGGATTTTCATGCAGCCTTCCGCGCGGCCTGCGATCGTCACGATCCTGCCTATTACCCGGAATACAAAGCCTGGTGTGACCGCTACTTCTTCCTGCCCCATCGGCAGGAGCCACGCGGTGCCGGGGGTATTTTTTTCGATCACCTTAATTCCGGTGATCCCGATGCCGATTTTGCGTTCGTCCGCGACGTAGGTGAGGCTTTTCTCGACGTTTATTCCCGTCTGATCCGCCGCCGCCTGTCAGCGCCATGGACCGATGAAGACCGCAACCACCAGCTCATTCGTAGAGGCCGGTACGTCGAGTTTAATCTCATCCATGATCGCGGCACGTTGTTCGGACTCAAGACGGGCGGGAACGTCGAGGCTATTCTGATGAGCCTGCCGCCCGAGGTTCGGTGGCCCTGAACCCGCTTACGCTGGTCGGCAGCGCGATTTACGCTTGAGTGCCCTGATCCCGAGAGCGTTGCTCAGGATCAGCAGCACTTTATGCCGCTATCGGCTGAACGCGTGCCTCAATCTCTGCCCCGAACCGTGCCTGGGCAACCGACAGATCGTATGCGGTTTGAAGGCCGAGCCAGAATTGCGGGCTGGTGCGAAAGCAACGGGCCAGCCGCAACGCGATGTCCGACGTCAGCGGTTCATTGTCCGCGATGATCGGCGTGATCTGCGAAGATGCAACCCCGAGGGCGCGCGCCAACTCGTCCGTGTCGAGGTGGAGCGGGTCCATATATTCTTCTCGTAACACCCGTCCTGGGTGCATTCGGATGCCGAAGCGTGCCATGTTGCCCCGCAGTGCCTTGCTGTTGCGATGCACCATGCGGGCCGGTCATGGCAGCAAAATGGCAGAACCGGACATATTTGGAAAAAATTCGGGAGCCATGGGCTTTTGTCAAACCGGCCGCCTGCGCAGGAGGTATCGCTGCGTGCCCTCCAGCACCAATTCGCGCCTCTGATTGTGGACCGTGCTCCGTAACCCGACCACTCCGGTCGTCCGGTTGGGCGATAATTCATTGATTTCCAACGCGGGATACAACGTATCGCCCGCGAAGACCGGTTTGTGAAAGCGGGAAGACTGCTCGATAAAGCCCACCAACGACTCTTCCACCATATATGGGAACAGGCCCGCCCCCGGTGCCGTTTGGGCAAGAGACTGGAAGCCATGCGCCAGAAGCGAGGGCATGCCGCGTGCCTTGCAATACTCGACGTCGTAATGCACCGGATGATTGTCTCCACTCGCGCCCTGAAATGCCAAAAACACCGCTTCCGTCATCGTCCGGCTCGGCAGAACGAAGCGCTCTCCGATCTTGAAATCGTCAAACCAGCGTTGCTCCGGGATCATGCGATGGGCAGCGGGGTCGAATTCGGTCACAGCGCACCTGTCCCGCGCATCGCCACGACGTCCGAGGGAGAATAGCCAAGTTCCGCCAAGATCTGGTCGGTGTGCTGTCCCAGGGCGGGCACGTCGCCCATGAAGGCTTCCTCGTCGGTGAATGTGAATGGGGGCAGCAGGGCGCGAACCGGGCCGGCTTCCGTCGAAATCTCCCGCCATCTATCGCGCGCCGCGAATTGGACGTGGTCCCAGATATCCTTCGAGTCGTTCAGCCGTCCGTTGGCAATGCCGGCATCGTCCAGGAGTTTAACCACCTCCAGGGATGTCATGGTTCGAAAGAATGCCTCGATCTCGGCGGTCAGCGCCGCCCTGTTCTCTCTGCGGGCATGCTGGTTGTGGAACCTCGGGTCGACCTGGATATCCGGGCGTCCCATCACCTTGGTGCAGAAGACGGCCCATTCGCGTTCATTCTGCAGCCCGAATATGACCTGCCCATCCTTGGTCCGGTGGGACCCGTAGGGAGCGATCGCGGGATGGCTGGTCGGCGACCGGGGTGGGGGCGTGCCGGCATAGGCCATGCGCAACATGGGATACGTCATCCACTCACCCAGCGCATCGATCATCGCCACTTTGACATTGGCGCCTTCGCCCGTGCGGCCTCGGCGCAGCAAGGCGCCCAGAATACCAGTCAGCGCATACATGCCAGTCGCGATATCCGCGATCGAGATGCCGACTCGGGACGGTTCGTCCGGCGATCCGGTGACGCTGATTAGGCCCGACTCGGCCTGGATCAGCAGGTCGTAGGCCTTTTTCTGAACGAACGGCCCGCTCTCGCCGTAGCCGGAGATGTCGCAGACCACCAGTTTGGGGTTCGCGGGCTTCAATGCCTCATGGCTCAGTCCCAGCCGAGCGGCGGCTCCGGGCGCGAGGTTCTGCACCAGGACATCGGCGCCGCTGACCAACTGGTCCAGCACGGCTCGGGCCGATGGCTGCTTCACGTCCAGGGTGATGCTGCGTTTGCTTCGGTTGAGCCAGACAAAATGGCTGCAGATGCCATTCACATAATTATCGTAGGCTCGGGCGAAATCACCTTCCCCGGGCCGTTCGATCTTGATCACGTCGGCGCCCATATCCGCCAGATGCCGGGTGCATAGCGGCGCCGCCACCGCATGCTCCAGGGCTATGACGCGCATGCCTTCCAGGGGTCGCACGATACGGTTTCCTCATCATTGATTCTGCCAGGGCAGGAAAGCGCCGTTGACCGTCGGTGTCAAAACGGCCGTGGCGCTCCACGGCGGTCATGCCGCTCGGCGAACTGACTGTTGATCTTCGGCTCCTGACGAGGAATTCTGTTTCGCATGTCCATATTGTCAGGCAAGGCGCGAGTCGCCGGGATCATCGGCTGGCCCGTCAGCCACTCACGTTCGCCCAGGTTGCACGGATTCTGGTTGGAGCGGCATGGCATCGACGGTGCCTATATCCCGCTGCCAATCCAGCCGGCCGATTTCGCCATCGCCGTGCGAGGGCTGGCCGCGGCGGGATTTGCCGGGGCAAATGTGACCATCCCTCACAAAATCGCCGCGTTCGAGATCTGCGATCACGTGGATGACACGGCCCGCCGAGCGGGCGCGGTGAACACGTTCGTGTTCAGCGATGGGAGGATTACGGGCAGCAACACGGACGGCTGGGGGTTCCTCGCCAATCTGCGCGCCCACGGAGTCGAACCGAGTGCCGGCCCCGCGTTGATCCTGGGGGCAGGGGGATCGGCGCGGGCGATTGCCGCGGCTCTGCAGAGTATTGGCGTGGCGGTGACAATTGCGAACCGCACCCGAGAACGGGCCGACGCGCTGGCGCGCGACCTGTCCGACACGCATGTCATTGATTGGTCGTCCCGTTCGGCGGCCCTGTCGGACCACGCCCTGGTTGTGAACACCACGTCGCTCGGCATGGGCGGGCAGGATCCACTGGAACTCGATCTTGCACGCGCGCCATCCGATCTTGCCGTGGCCGACATCGTCTATGTGCCCCTGGACACGCCACTCCTGGCCATGGCCCGGGCGCATGGGCTTCGTACGGTGGAAGGACTCGGAATGCTGTTGCATCAGGCAGTGCCAGGTTTTCACGCCTGGTTTGGTGTGGAGCCGACGGTGGATGAGGCTCTGCGGCGGTTTGTCGCCGCGGACCTGTTGCCGTCATGAAGGTCGTCGGACTGACCGGCGGGATCGGGATGGGCAAGTCGACCGCCGCGGCGGCATTCAGGCGTGCCCATATTCCGGTGTTTGATGCCGATGCAACGGTGCACCAACTGCAAGCGCGCGGGGGCAAGGCGGTTCGTGTCATCGAGCGGGCCTTTCCGGGTACCATCAAGGACGGCGCGGTTGATCGCAGCGCCTTGCGACAGGCCGTGCTCGGCAAACCGGACGCCCTGACGCGCCTGGAGCATATCCTCCACCCGATGGTCGAAGATGAGGAGCGCGCTTTCGTAAAACGCGCTCGCAGGCGAGGCTGTCGGGCGGCGGTGTTGGACATCCCGTTGCTGTTTGAGGTCAAAGGGGATGAGCGGGTCGACAAGGTCGTCGTCGTGTCGGCGCCGCGGGCGATCCAGGTATATAGAGTCGGTCTCCGACGACGCATGTCCAAAGCCGATATCGAAGCGGTGATCGCGCGTCAGATGCCGGACGCGGAGAAGCGTCGGCGCGCCGATGTCGTCATCCGCACCGGGCTGTCCCGGAACCACACCCAGCGATTGCTGCGTTGTCTGATCAGGGAACTTCGGGCATGAGTCGTGCTGTCTTGTTTGATACGGAGACCACGGGGCTGGAACCGCTCCAGGGGCATCGGGTGATCGAGGTCGCGGCGCTGGAATTAATCAACGACCTGCCGACCGGGCAGTATTTTCACTCGCTGATCGACCCCGAACGTGATGTCCCCGACGAATCGACACGCATTCATGGGTTCACCGCGGCTCATTTGGCCGGGAAGCCGAAATTCTCGGAGATCGCGGAAGGGATGCTCGCGTTTTTCCAGGATGGGCCCCTCATCGCGCACAATGCCCCGTTCGACTTCAGGTTCATCGACGCCGAGCTGGCCCGGGTTGGGCGTCAGGCTCTGCCGCAGAATCGTATGGTGGATACGCTCGCAATGGCGAAGCAACGCTTCCCAGGCATGCCGAACAGCCTGGATGCGCTGTGCCGGCGATTCTCGATCGATCTGTCAGGTCGATCGACCCATAATGCACTGTTGGATTGTAAGCTGCTCGCCGAGGTCTATGTCGAGTTGACGGGCGGTCGGCAGCGAGGGTTTTCGCTTGCCCGAGAGGCAGCCCGCGCTCCGCTGGTTGTGTATGAACACAATGGCCCGCGTGCGCCACGACCGATCGTGCTGACCGCGGATGAATTGTCAGCCCATCAGGCGCTGATCGCGCGGATCAAGGAGCCATTGTGGCTGGCTCCCTGATCTTCGCGACGAAATATCGGCTCAGACGAGCGGCGAGGCGCCCGGTGTCGCGCCTTGGCCGCGCCTGGATTGCCACAACGCGACGAAATCGATCGGTTGCAGCAGAACCGGCGGAAAACCGCCATCGCGGGTGACGTCCGAAAGGATGTTGCGCGCGAACGGGAACAGGATGCGGGGACATTCCACGAGCAGCACTGGCTCGATGGCATTGTCCGGCAGGCCATTCAGGGTGAACACGCCGGCATAGGTGAGTTCCGCGACAAAAACAGTCGGTGGGACGGGGGCGGCCTGCCCATTCGCCGGTGCCGAGGCATCATGCGCCTCCGCGCGGATCACGATGGCCACTTCGAACACGTTCTGTCCGTCCTGGACCCGGCGCGCCTGAACGTCGAGATTGATGTTGACCTGCGGTTGGGCCTTCAGTTGCGCGAATATCTGTGGCGCGCCCGGGACCTCAAACGACAGATCCTTGACGTACTGAATGTTCACAACGAGGGGTTGTTGCTGCGGCGCCTGGCCACCCGGCTGCGGGTTGGGGGTCACATCCGACATTATGCTCTCCGTCTTAAGGCCATGGCGCGCTGGAGCGCCGTGATGCCGCGCGGGGTAGCATGCCTCATCGGCTTACGCCATCAGCTTGATGTGCGCCAAAACACGGTCAGCCGTGCCAGATCAATTCATCGGGACCGCGAGAGGTCGGGGCGCATCGGAGCCATTGGCCATTGGTCACGCGCTGACCGGTCATGCAGAGAATGAAGCCCCAGTGGCTAACCACAAGGGTATTCGACCAATTCGGCAGGGCAGCCATTTCCGCGCGAAACAGGCGAGCGCGGGCGATGATGGAATCTTCCGGTTCCTCGATGGCGGGCCACCAGACTTCGTCGATCGTCGAAAAATCGCGATCGGGAAAACCGCGCGCAAGTTCGGTGCGTGGCGTGCCGACGTCGCAGGCGAACGCATAGCGTTCTCGCACGATCGGGTTGACATAGACCGGCACGTCCAACGCTTGTGCGATGGGGGCGGCGGTTTGTAACGCGCGTGTATATGGGGACACGATAATCCGCTCTATCCTCTCATGCGCGAGGGCAGCGGCCGCTTCGGCTGCTTGTTCATGCCCTAGGGGCGTCAGCGCGGGATCGACAATGCCCGGGTCACGCCGCGTTGCCCCGAAATGGAGGTTGAAATAGCTCTGCCCATGGCGAAGAAGGATCATCAGTCGCCATTACAGGCGGCGAAAAATGAGGGCAAGCCCGGTGTATCGGCGTGGTTTCGTTTGTCTCTGCCGCCATCCACCCCTATCTGTACGATATTAGGAGGATAACCATGGGTGGTGTTAGTGGTGGCTTTCCGATCGACCTGATCCTGTTCGGGATGATAGCGGCGTTCCTGGTGCTGCGTCTGCGGAGCATTTTGGGAAAGCGCACGGGGTTCGAGCGGCCGGCCCAACCACAACAGCCGGTCCAGCCGCGATCTGCCGCCGGTGTCGGGGCGGATGGGCCGCAGGCTGCTCAGACGGCGCCTGTTGCTCGACTGCTTCCGGACCCAGCGTCGCCGGCTGGTCAGGCCATCGCCCGGATGCAAGGTTTGGATCGCGGCTTCGACCCGTCGGTATTTCTGGCCGGGGCCGAACAGGCGTTCAGGATGATTGTGACCGCCTTTGCGTCCGGTGATCGCCAGACCCTGCGGGCGCTGTTGTCGGATGAAATGTACATGGCGTTCGAGCAGGCCATCGCGGCGCGCGAGACCGCGGGTCACACGCAAAGCACCGAAATCCGTGCGATCCAATCGTCTCTGATCGAAGCGGCGGACGTCCGGGGAACAACCGGTGTCGTGACGGTTCGGATTGTCTCCGATCAGGTCAGCTTCACGCACGACAAGGATGGCAATCCGCTGATCGGAACAGAGGCCGTGACCGAGATAACCGACATGTGGAGCTTTGAGCGTGACCTAACCAGTCAGGACCCGACATGGCGCCTGGTCGCTGCCAGAAGTGCGTAGTGTGGTTGTTCCCGACAGTTCTGAACGATGATATGGGCGCGTGATGATACCGCATAAGCCTCGGGTCGGGTTGTTCGTCACCTGCCTGGTCGATCTCCACCGCCCGACCGTAGGTTTCGCCGCGATTAAGCTGCTGGAACAGGCCGGCTGCCATGTGGAAGTACCACTTCGGCAAACATGCTGCGGACAACCGGCCTATAATTCAGGGGATCGTGCGACGGCTCGGGATCTTGCGTCCCAATTTCTGGATGCGTTCGGCGGGTTCGATTATGTGGTGATCCCGTCCGGGTCATGCGCGGGGATGCTGAAGCACCATTTGCCGCATCTGTTCGACGATGACCCCAATCTGCGAGCGCGCGCGGATGCGCTGGCGTCTCATACGTATGAGTTGGTCAGTTTCCTGACCGACGTCATGGGATTGCGGTCTGTTCCCTCGGCGGCCATCGCGGATTCGGTGACCTATCACGACAGTTGCTCCGGCCTGCGGGAGCTGTCGGTTAAGCAGCAACCGCGGACGTTGTTAGAGGCTGCAGGGATTCCGGTCCTGGAAATGGCGGAGCCGGAGATATGTTGCGGGTTCGGCGGGACCTTCTGCGTCAAATATCCCGATATCTCGGTGCGGATGGTCTCGGACAAGACAAAGGACATCGCGTCTACCGGGGCGAATACCGTGTTGGCCGGAGATCTCGGCTGTCTGTTGAACATAGCCGGGCGTCTGAAGCGTGAGGGCTCCCCGGTCGCGGTTCGCCATGTCGCGGAGGTCCTTGCGGGGATGACCGGCGAGGTGCCTCCGATTTGAGCCTGAGGGCGCGAGCTTAGTGCCCGCGCAAGATTTGGCTCAGGAAGAGCTGTAGCCGTTCGGTCTGAGGCGACTCGAACATGCGGTGAGGTGGGCCACTTTCGACGATTTCCCCTCGATCCATGAAAACGACACGATCCGCGACTTGTCTGGCGAATCCCATTTCGTGGGTGACGCAAACCATCGTCATACCCGATTCCGCGAGCGTGATCATCGTATCCAGCACTTCCTTGATCATCTCGGGGTCAAGGGCGGATGTCGGTTCGTCGAACAACATGATCTTCGGCTTCATGCACAGGGCACGTGCGATGGCGACACGTTGCTGCTGCCCGCCGGATAGTTGGCCCGGGTATTTTTTGGCCTGCTCAGGGATTTTCACACGTTCGAGGTAGGACATGGCCAACTCCTCGGCTGCGGCCCTTGGCATCTTTCTGACCCAGATGGGAGCCAGCGTGCAGTTCTCCAGAATGGTCAAATGCGGGAACAGATTGAAGGACTGAAAGACCATCCCGACCTCTCGGCGGATGGTGTCGAGGGAGCGAAGGTCGTCGGTCAGTTCGGTTCCCTCGACGAGGATCCTGCCTTCCTGGTGCGACTCCAGGCGGTTGATGCACCGGATCATGGTTGATTTGCCCGAACCGGATGGGCCGCACACCACGACACGCTCCCGTTCCGAAATCGACAGCGAGATGTCGCGCAGCACGTGCAGGGAGCCGAACCACTTGTTGACCTTATCCAGCACGATCACGGGCTTGCCCCGACTGATATCTCGTAATGTGTCCATTGGCGCGTCCGCGGTGATCTGGTTCATGCGGTGATATTCCCTGTCATCGCTGCTGCGTGCTGTTCAGCTCACGTTCCAGGCCTCGGCTGTATCGAGACATCGCGTAGCAGAACATGATGTAGATGATGGCGAGCGTTATGTAGACCTCGGTCGAGAAGGCCTGCCAGGGCGGGTCGCTTAGCGCGATCTTTCCCATCGTGAGCAGGTCGAACAAACCGATGATCAGGACCAAGCTGGTGTCCTTGAAGAAGCCGATGAACGTATTGACCAGTGGCGGGATCACGAGCCTCAACGCCTGAGGCAGGATGATCAGCCCAGTCTTCTGCCAATAGGCCAGCCCGAGTGCGTCGGCTGCCTCCGTCTGTCCTTTTGGAAGTGCTTGCAAGCCACCACGCACGACTTCCGCCAGATAGGCCGCGGCGAACAGGATGACGGCGATCTGGGCGCGCAGCAGTTTGTCGACGTTGATCCCGGGTGGCATGAATAGCGGGAACATGACGCTGGCCATGAACAACACGCTGATCAGCGGGACGCCGCGGATCAACTCCACATAGAGGACACACAGCATCTTGACAGCGGGCATCTTCGTCGAACGGCGGCCGAGGGCGATCAGGATCGAGAGCGGGAAGGCAATCGCAATGCCGAATGTGGCCAGGATCAGGGTGATGGGCAGCCCGCCCCAGTAATCCACCGGCACCGCGGACAATCCGAACACGCCACCGGACATCAGCACGCCAATTGCCGCCAGGGTGATGACCCAAACACCGACCATGGGCCAGATGATCGTCGTGGCCACCATGAACACATAGCGTCCTGTCAGGTCGATATATCCCAGGACCGCGGACAACACCGCCGGCGGCTGGGTGTAGGGCCGGCCCACCAGGGATGCCACAATGTCGATCAGCAGGAACAGGGCGTCATCGACTAGGGTCGCCAACGCCGCCATGACGGCAACCAGGATGATCGGCTTCGTCGCGATGCCTTTGCCCCAAAATTTCCGGATCGCGGAGCAGACATAAAGGCCGATGAATAGGAACACGACGATCGCCGGGCGCCATTGCTCATCGTATGGGAAGCGACCGAAGAGGATCAGGCGGTATTTGTCTGCGATGATCGCCCAGCACGCGCCGTCGCCTTTCACGTTATGGCAAACCGTGGTGTCGGCAATGCCTTGTGCGCTGTAAGGCACACTCCAGACGGCATGAATGAAGGCCCAGTCGACAAAGGCCAGCAGCGACCGCACGATCACGTAAAGCAACGCAAGGGTCGTTGCGGTCGACAGCCAGGAATTGAACAGATTGGCCTTCAACCATGCCCCGGCCCGCGTCGTAAAAGGCGGCGGAGCGGATTGCGCCTGCGTGGAGGATGGGTTGGATAGGGTCGTGCTCATGGCCTAGCGTTCCACCAGCGCGATATGCGCGTTGTACCAGTTCATGAACAGGCTGATCGAGAGGCTGATGGTCAGATAGACGGCCATGATGACGGCGATGCCCTCGATTGCCTGACCGGTCTGATTCAGCGTCGTGTTGGCAATGGACACGATGTCCTGATACCCAATCGCAACGGCGAGCGAGCTGTTCTTGGTCAGGTTCAGGTATTGGCTGGTCATCGGCGGGATCACCACCCGCAGTGCCTGAGGCAGGACAACCTGTCGCAGAATCGCACCATGGCGCAGGCCAAGTGCGCGGGCCGCTTCCCACTGCCCATTGGGTACGGCCTGAATGCCGGACCGAACGATCTCGGCAATATATCCCGCAGTGTAGATCACGAGGCCAAGCAGGAGCGCGAAATACTCTGGGCTGACGGTGCCGCCCCCTTGAAAATTGAAGCCGCGAAGGGCCGGATAATCGATCTGAAATGGCGCCCCCAGCGCGAGCCAGACCACAACAGGTGGAACGATCAAAAGGCCCAAGGCGACGGGCCATGTCGCTGGGCGGGCGCCGGTTTCCGCCTGGATCCGGCGGGACCGGCGGCTCCAGAGCCAGGTGCCGAACAGCCCCGCCGTGAAGGCGAGTAGGGCCCAACCATGGACCGGCTCCCATACCAGTAGGGGGACCTTAATCCCTCGATTGGACAGGAAGACAGAGCCGTTGACGTTGCGGTCCCACGCCTGGCGGGCAGTGGGCAGGCCTTGCAACACGGTGTACCAAAACAACAATTGCAACAGCAGCGGGATGTCTCGGATCGTCTCGACATAAAAGGCCGTCAGTTGGGCCACGAGCCAGTTTTTTGACAGGCGTCCGATGCCAATCAGCGTTCCGAGAATGGTCGCCAGCACTACCCCGATGACAGCGACCTTCAGCGTGTTCAGCACACCGATCAGCAGGGCGCGCCCGTAGCTGTGTTCGGCCGGGTTATAGTCGATCATCGACTCGCCAATCGGGATCCCGGCTACACGATCCAGGAACCCAAACCCTGTCGCGATCCTGCGCGCTGTCAGGTTTTCATTGGTGTTGTGAATCAGGTACCAGGCGATGGAGACAACGACGCCGACAATGACGATCTGCCATACGATGGACCGAAAGAGCGGGTCGGACCAAGAGAAGCGCAACGACCGCTTTGGGGCAACACGGGCGCCGATCAACCGAGGATCGGCGGTATTATCGGACATGGTCAGATGACTCTCCCGGTTGCATGGCGAAGCCGATCAAAGCGCATTGAGCCTAACCGCCGCGGCAGCCCAGCTATGCAAAATTGTGCGCGCAACCGTTTGAAAGATCAATCGCCCCAGCCAGAGAATCAAACGGCCGCCCCAAGATTGGGGCGGCCCGAGTCTTCGATCAGATTGCGATCAGATCGTTTCAGCGCATCGGCGGGGCGTATTGCAGGCCGCCCTTGGTCCAGAGATTATTGATGCCGCGGGGCACACCCATCGGCGTGATATTGCGATCCCACATCTCTCCGAAATTGCCGACCTGCTTGATGACGTTGTAGGCCCATTTGGGATCCAGGCCGAGTGCCTTGCCGAGGTCGCCTTCGATGCCGAGGAGGCGTCGGATGTCGGGGTCCGTGCTGGTCATGAAGCTGTCGACATTGCTGCTGGTGACGCCTTTCTCCTCAGCCGTAACCATGGCGATGAACGTCCACCGCACGACGTCGAACCACTTATCGTCGCCCTTGCGGACCATGACGCCAAGCGGCTCCTTGCTGATGATATCCGGCAGCAGGACCAGATCGGCCGCCTTTGGCCCCTGGCTGAAGCGGAACGTTGCGAGCGCCGACGCATCGGTGGAATAGGCATCGCAACGCCCGGACAGGAATGCCGACTGAAGCTCCGACAGGTCCTGGATCAGGATCGGCGTGAATTTCATGTTGTTCTGGCGGTAGAAGTCGTTGATCGCCAGCTCTGTGCTGGTGCCCGGCTGAACGCAGATCGTCGCACCGTCCATCTGCTTGGCTGCCGTGACACCGGAGGATTTCTTCACCAGAAATCCGGTGCCGTCATAGTAGTTCACCCAGGCGAACATCAGGCCGAGGTTGCCTTCTCGACCAAGCGTCCAGGTCGTGCTGCGAGAAAGCATGTCCACTTCGCCAGATTGCAGCGCGGTGAATCGGTTTTGAGTGGTGGTGGGGACGAATTTCACCTTCGCCACATCCCCCAGCGCTGCAGCCGTAACCGCTCGGCAGGTGTCCGCGTCCAGCCCGCGCATCACGCCCTGGCTGTCGGGTAGGGAGAAGCCTGGAACCTGGCCCGACGTGCCGCATAGAAGTTGCCCACGTGTGCGGGTGGCGTCCAAGGTCGCGGACCCGGTGCCCTGGGCGCTCGCTGGCTGAACGAAGCCTGAGCCCAGCAGCATACCCGCGATCAGCGCCATGGCGCCCGATGTGACGTATCGGATCATATGTTCATGTCTCCCAGTCCCTGTGCGGACAGTCCGCGTTGCCAAGCAACTGTGCGGTGCGGCTTTGACAAGATCAATCGCGGAATATGGAAATCGGCGTTCGACGGCGATTATGCTCAAAAATCAGGCGATCGGGGCGCTCCGCAATGGTTCGCCGGTGACGATTGCCCTACAGCGCAAGGCCGTCGAGTTGCGGTTGGGCGGCATAGAGCGAGCCTGGCGGTCCGTACTCCTGGAGACCGGCGCGCCTCAGGCCTTCGGTATACCTCGCCAGATCGGGGGCCTGACTGATCGGAGAGCGGGCGGCAGCTTCCCGGACCGAGAACCCTGGCTCCAGTTCGAGCAGCCGATCCATCACGTCTTTGGCTTCCACGCTTCGATCAAGAAAGCCCAGAGCGGCGAGATGCCCCTTGTAAGACGAGGAAAACCAAGGGTTCAGCTCGATCGCGGTGCGCCCAACCTCGGTGGCACTTTGGTATTCGCCGAGGAGCAGGTGCGGCATGATCAATGCCATGTTGAAGAAGAACAAATGTGGGTCTGACGGTGATAATCGCACGGCCTGATACATGCGCCGCAGCGCCTCGTCGTGCTTGCCCATATAAGAGTGTGCGAGACCGGAAAAGCACCACGCGATTGCCAGATTGGGGTTCAGCGCGAGAGCCCGGTCATGAAGTGTGGAGGCCTCCAAAGCGCGCTTGCCCAGAAATCCCCGGACATGCCCTGCCAACGTCAGTGAGCGTGCATCCCCTGGATCCAGCATCACAGCGCGTTCGGCCAGGCCGCTTGCGCGAACCGCGGCTTCCGCCGGCTGCCTTGCCCAGCCCTGGCCGACCAGGAACAGATGCCAATAGGCATACCATGCGTGGGCGATCGCATTCCCGGGCGCCGCCGACACGGCATCTTCCAACAATGCACCGGCGGCGTGGAACCCGCCCTGTTCCAGACGATAGATCGCTGGTACGGATTGCAGGACCAGTTCGTGCGCCGACGGGTCGGTCACCTGTCGGGCGGCGGCGCGTTCCCCCTCGTGGATCAACAAAACGGGATCCAACTGCGCGACGATCGCCGCGCCGATCTCATCCTGGATGACGAGGGTGTCGGACACCTCGCGATCGAAACGGCGTGCCCAGATGACCGAACCACCTAGGCGCATGTCCATTAGCCTGACGGTGATCCTGAGCAACTCGCCGGCCTTCTGGATTGTGCCGTCCAGCACGAAGTCGAGATCAAGGCGCTTCCACAGACTGTCCATGACTGTTTCGCCGGCTAGCGCCGCCCAGGACGTCGCGGACACACAGGATATCCAACGGAAGCGTGCCAGGGCCGTGGTGATTTCCTCGGCCAAGCCGATCGCGAGCTCCTCGTGCCCGGCGGTTCCGATCAGTCGAAGCGGGGTGATGCCAATGCGGATTCCAGAGGTTGTGTGGTTCCGCGGGGCCGCGGTCTCCGTCGGGGCAGATGGCTCCTTGGGTGTCGACGCAACGGAGCCGGCGGCATCTCGAATGGTCAGCGATGCGCGCGCCCGGGCAACGAGTTCCTCCGTCTCCTGGGACGGTTGGGTGTTTCTCGTTTGAGCCAGTATCACCCGACACCGTTCGTACGAGCCAAGTGCCGCCGAAGCATCGCCTTGAGCGATTTGTGCCCTGATAACCGCGCGCCAGGCGCCCTCATGGGTTTCGTCCAAGGCCAACAGGTGTTTGGCCGTGTCCTGTACGCTGGTGTTGTCCTGTTGGGCGAGCAACATACGCTCACCGATGGATATGCCCTGCCGTACGATCCGTCCGCGCGTCTCCTCCAGCCAGTGGTCGAACGCCGGATCGAGACCGACGAGGTCCTCGACCAGCGGGGAGGAGAATTGTGCCAATCGCTCGGGGGATGTCTGGTCCGGCTGTGCCAGGTCCTGGAGGTCGATCCATAGGCCGTCACCTTTCAAGGTGAGGTGATGGCGTTCGGCAGTCAGGAACCGGGTGCCCAACGGGCCGAGGCTGTCATGCAGATCATGGAGCGCCTGACGCAGTGAGCCTCGGGCCTGGACCGTATCGCGCTGACTCCACAACAAAGATGTCAGTTGCAGCCGCAAGACCGGTTTCGGATTGGCCAGCGCCAACACGGCGAGCACCGCGCGGGCCTTCCTGGTTCGTGGCAACACCGTCTTTCCCGAAGCATCCTTAGCCGTCAGATGTCCGAACAAGTGCAGACGGAGTGATGTGGCATCCCCGAGTTGCTCACGCGTCATCTCTATCTGTGGAACATCGTAGGCGGGAATATTCTGGCACTCCTGGAGATAAATAAATTCAGATTATACAACCTATGGAGGATTTACGGGTGAACCCTCTATCGTATGTGGGTGCTTCGTGCAACCGGGTCGGGCATGCTGCATGCGATTTTGTGACATGTGTGACACTTGTTCAGGCGTCGATGTCACCAAATGGCCTGGCTCCATGGCGCGTCGCCCTATCGAGAGGGACAAGACCGCGAATCTAGATCATACTGCCCGTCCTTGAGCCGGAGGATCGATTCATGGCAGTACAACCGGGTGTAGCAACGTCTGCCACCCTTACCAGCACGCTCCCCGGTTGGGCGAAACTGGCGGGAGGTTTGGCGACCTGCAGCGTGATTGCGGTCCTTGCGCAGATCGCCGGACAGGCCGCGCCACTGGTCGGGGCATCGCTGTTTGCGATTGCGATTGGTGTTGTCATCACCAATGTCGCCGGTAGCGCAATCAAGCTATCGACACTGCGCATTGGTGACGTGAGCAAGCTTTGCCTCAAAGGCGGCATCATCCTCCTGGGTGCCAGCCTCGATCTTGGGGAAATCTTCCGCACCGGGTGGCATTCCTTGCCGCTTCTGCTCATCACCATGGCATCAGGTTTGATCAGCGCGCTTTGGCTCGGCAAGGTGCTGGGCATCGATTGGCGGATGCGGTGCCTGATCGGTATGGGGACCACGATCTGTGGTGCATCGGCAATCGCGGCCCTGTCGCCGGTCATCCGCGCCCGGGCTGAGGAAATCGCCTATTCGGTGACCGTGATCTTCTTCTTCAATATGGTTGCGGTGTTCACGTTCCCTGCGCTTGGCCACCTGATCGGCCTGAGCGACACTGGATTTGGCATATGGGCTGGAACCGCAATCAACGATACATCGGCTGTGGTTGCCGCCGGATTCTCATATAGCCAGGATGCTGGCACCACGGCCACAATCGTAAAGCTCACCCGCACCACGATGATCATCCCATTGGTGATCGGCTTCGGCCTTGCGGTTCCGTTCTTCCAAAGGCAGGAGGGCGTTCAAGAAGTGTCTCTGGCCCGGCGCGTGTATCAGGGCATGCCGACCTTCATCTTGTTCTTCATCCTGGCGTCAGCACTGAACTCACTTGGTGTGATTGGGTCGATGGCGGACCCTATTCAGACTGTCGGACGCTGGGTCATGGTCGTTGCACTGGCTGCGGTGGGTCTGCAAGGTCACTGGCGCGCGTTTGTGGGTGCGGGCACCCGGCCCCTGATCCTTGGCTTCGTTTGTTGGTTGGTGGTGGCGCTGACGAGCCTGGGTGTCCAAACATGGGCCGGGGCGCTCTGATAAAAAATTCCCATTGATGGGAAAATAGTCTTGACACGCCGTGATGAGCCGCGTATCGATTGGCTTGTCAACGGGATTGGTGCGTCCACCGTATTCCCTTGAACCACCGAACATTCTGAAAAAGCGCCCGCGAGCAGTCAGTTCGTCGGGCGTTTTTGTCGTATGGGCACAAGGGTTGCTGATGTATCGACCAGTGCTGACGTATCTCCCAACCAAGAAGCGAGATCACCATGATTTCTTCAGCTTTTAACATGTCGACCACGTCCGCCTCGCAGGTGACCGCCGCCGTATCACCGTCCCCGATCGACACAGCTCCGGTTGTCCTCGGTGGCGGCTTTCGGCTTCCGTCGGTCACGACCGCGCCGATTGCGAACAAGTCGTCCCTGACCATTGGTGGTGGCTTCCGTATGCCCGCGGAACGGATTGCGCCGGTGATCAATCGGCCGAGCATCAGCGTTGGCGGTGGCTTCCGGATGACGAAAGCCAAGCAATCGGCCTGATCGCCGGGGCGGTCTGCACGGCAGACCGATCCGCTGCCTAAACTGCCTGTCCGCCAGCCGCATCTGCCGCCTCGGTAGCGTTCCGCTAGCCGAGGCGCCCCCCATGGTCTTCAATCATGGGGCTCTTTCCCGCTTCATAATCATCGCTTGTACCGTTAGCCGCCGGCCCCGACAGGTCGTTCGCTCTTCGTGTACTGTGCCGCGTTTTCAGCGGCGGTGCTTTTCGCGCCGCTTAGGGAGCGCAACGGTGCCGTCCACCCGGGAGGAGACCTTCTTCTGCGGTTCCTGGAGATCATTCTGGGGATCGTACCGGTCGGGCCGTATCGGCCTTTGTCGTTCGGCTACCAGGTACAGCTCGCAGGGACATCTACCGATGGATAGCGCCAATCCTGTTGTTCGCTTCTACCGACTGGCCGGCCAGGCCCGTCCGCCCCAGAGGGCCGATCGTTCAGCTTGTGGCACGCTGCCGACGCGTGCCTATCGGTACTGCGAGGCGGTGACCAGCGCATCCGCCTTCGGATGGTGGGTATTCCCCCCCATCGATCTGCAACTGATGTGGGATGGTAGCGATGTCTTCTGGTACCATGATGGTGCCGACGATTGGATGCCGCTGTTGCCATCGGCACAGCTTCCGGGCTTCGCGGCCGAATTCGATCGAGCCTCCCCCGACCGCCTGACGGGGTTCGCACCGCCATTCCTTACGGCTTTGCCGGAAGCGGGCGCTGTGCAGATTTGGACCGGGCTGATGGTTCGCACGCGGCCCGACTGGCATCTGCTGGTGCGGGCGCCCGCTAATCTTCCGACCCCAGGGGGGTTCGTCCTTTACGAAGGCATCGTCGAGTCAGATACTTGGTTTGGCCCGCTATTCACCAACATGCGTTTCACGCGGAGCCATTCTCCGATACGCTTGCGGGCTGATTTTCCTCTCCTGCAGATCCAACCGGTCCCGCGTGAGGCCTATGCCAGTCCCATTTTGTCGTCCACATCTCTGGTGCCGGATATGGGGGCGATGACTGAGGGGGATTGGGATGACTATCGCCGGACGATAGTGCTCCCCAATCAGGATCCCGATCGCCCGTTTGGCGCTTATGCGACCGCGGCTCGCAAGAAGAACCATGCTGCTGCTAGCGCCGCTGGCAAGTGTCCGGTCATGGCTCACTCGTAAACGGGTCGGGGGGGGGGGGGCCACTTGCTGACACGTGCGACTGCGAGCGTTTGCTCCCGAGTCCGTTGCCCCCTTTTATGTCGGGATCATTCTTCCCCAACCAAATCGCCGTCCTGCCCGAAACAAGAAGTCAACGAGTTCGCCGACGGGCGGTGTTTGTGCTGCCATCGTGACCGATGTCAGATTATTCACCTCGCACACGGCCTCCGCCGCACCCATCAGGATGGGGTCTTCGCCGGTTAGAAACAGGATCGGGAGATCCCGGTCGTGCCGAGCGACCTCCATCATGACGTGGAAGCCATCCTGTCCGTGGCCATCAGCCTCGGTGATGATAGCCATGGGTCGCAAGCTTTCGAGGCGGCGGCTGACAGTCTGATCAGATGTCAGAGTTTCGACCGCCAAGCCTAGGAAGTCACACACCATTTCGAGAGATTGAGCGAGGGTGCCGTTGTCCGTCACAATGAGTACTAACGCCTGGATATCCTGGTCGGACATCCGTCGATCGAGGCGGGAGAAAGAACGCTCAATTTGGGCTGTTCCGTCCATGGGGAATCTCCGGTAGTGCGATGGGTGCTTAACGGCAGGTGGCACCTTTACCTGTCTTCCTGATGGCGTCAGGTTTGCCGATCTTTGAGCGGCAGTGACAGACAGGGTAGGGTTAGTAGTGCGTTGCCTTGCGCGATTACGGCGTGAAATATCGTGAAACGCCGTTTGAAGGCGCTGCTCGCTCCCAGCGCGCCGCCCCGGAGACCGGATGGGCCAGTGGCGGCTAGGCGGACGCCTCGATCCAGGGCATAGGAAAAAAAGCTTGCCCACTTACCCCAGGATAGGCTATAAATCTGGATATGATAGCCCACGAAAGCAAGGCAGCCGAAAACGCCAGATCATGGATCTCGGCGGATCCCTATGACAGTTTCCAATGAGTTGTCTCCTCTCGACGTGCTCCTCCATGCGATGCAAAGCAAGTGGCAAGCGGGGGATCACGACGGTGCGGTGGCTATCGCACGAGCCGCCGCACCCTATGTTCATGCTCGGCGTCGTGACGGGACCTCCTCGGTCAACCCGGAACCAGACTTACACCGCATAGGTGATGCAGAGCTCACTGACCAACTGGCTGAAGCTCGAAGACGAGTTTTCGACCAGGCAACGCCTGAGGAGCAGTCTGCTCGAATGGGCGACTGAAGTCCTTCGGCCGCACGGCCAAGCACCGGCCCTGCATCATCGCTATCTATTAGACGCTTTGGGCGACGTGACACGTGGTTCCGTGGATCGCCTTATGGTCCTAATGCCGCCTGGTTCTGCCAAATCAACCTATGCCTCGGTCCTGTTTCCGGCTTGGTGGTTTGCGCAACATCCGGGTTCTTCGGTTATCGCTGTCTCGCATACCCATGGCCTCGCCGAAACATTCAGCCGGCGTGTCCGAGAACTGATGCTGGCGCGACAGGGGCAGTTGGGTATCAGCCTGAACAGAAGCGAACGATCCGCGGCCCATTGGCGGTTGGCTTCTGGGGGGGAATACATCGCCGCGGGGATCCGCGGCGCCATTACCGGCCGCCGGGCTGATCTGATCATTATCGACGATCCGATCAAGTCACTGGTGGAAGCGGAAGGTCAGCTACACCGAGAGCAGATATGGCAGTGGTATCGCTCTGATTTGACCACCAGATTGAAACCAAACGGTCGAATTATATTGATAATGACCCGCTGGCACGAGGACGACCTCGGTGGAACGCTGCTGGCCAACCACGCGGCCGATTGGCGTGTCATCCGTCTTCCAGCCCTCGCGGAATCGGATGATCCCCTGGGACGAGCAATTGGTGAACCGCTCTGGCCGGAGTGGGAAGATACGACCGCGCTGCTGCGGAAGCGAGAACTGGTCGGAGAACGAACATGGGCATCACTATTCCAGCAGTCGCCCAGGCCGATATCTGGCGGGGTATTCAAGGTCAGTGCTCTGTCAATGTTGGACAATTTGTCCACCGGGCGCCAGGATCAGGTTGTCCGAGCCTGGGACCTCGCTGCTACTTTGGCAGCACCGGGTACCGATCCAGATTGGACGGTTGGAATTAAATTGCACAAGGATAGTGAACAGCGCTTCACGATTTTGGACGTGGTGCGCCTTCGTGGCACTCCTCGACAGGTTGAAGACGCCATCGTTTCGACTGCACGGATTGATGGTGTCGGTGTTGCGATCGGATTACCCGAGGATCCGGGTCAGGCAGGAAAAAGCCAGGTCGCATACCTTGCGGGGCGACTTGCCGGCTATCGATTGCTGACATCTCGGGAAAGCGGGTCGAAACTGGTTCGTGCCTTGCCTGTCGCATCGCAAATGGAAGCAGGCAACGTGGCCATGATCCGAGCTAATTGGAACCACATACTGATTGAGGAACTACGTGAGTTTCCGGGCGGACGCAAAGATGATCAAGTCGATGCTCTAGTCAGGGCCTTCACAACCCAAATGCGTATCGGCACGCCGACCCGACAATCGATGATTCCGTTCCTTGCCCGATAGGTATTATCCCCAAGCCAACCCTCGCCTATCAGGATCAATATGTTCGACACGATATGCGACTTGATTCCCCGTGACCTGGATTATTCGGACCGCACGCGGACTCTGGATATTCTGACAAGGGTTCTCGAAGGTCGTCTCTACAACGTCTTGCCGTACAAATTCCATGAAGAACGTGGGAGCGGTGGGGAATACATACCCTTGAGGAACCGCCGGCCCAGCGTCCGGTATCCACTCTCTCGCATCGTGGTGGAAGATAGTGTCTCCCTGTTGTTCAGCGAAGGCCATTTTCCCACTGTCGACTGCCCCGATCGGGATGCACAGCAAGCGATAGCCGACATATTCAAAGAATCCCGTCTCAATCTGGTCATGACGGAGGCAGCGACTCGCGGGTCGATCGGTTCCGCGGCTATATTGCTCCGGGTTCTTCGTGGTCGGGTTTTCTTTCAGATACTCAATACTATGTTCCTGACGCCAACCTGGGACCCCGAAGAGCCCGATACGTTGTCGCAGGTGGTCGAGAGATACAAACTGCCCGGGCGTGCCTTGCAGCAGGCCGGCTACGCGATCGATGAGCCAGGTGCCGAACATTGGTTTACCCGTTGTTGGGATTTAGAGTGCGAGACGTGGTTCGAACCCTATCCGGTTGGCGGCTCTGATCGATTGATCATCGATGAACAGCGAACCGTACGTCATGGTCTGGGATTCGTGCCGATCACCTGGATAAAGAACCTGCCCGGGCCATCTTCGACGGGAGACGTCAACGAAGGTGCTTGTACCTTTCGGCCTGCGATAGAAACCCAGATCGAAATCGACTATCAACTGAGCCAAGCGGGTCGTGGGCTGAAATATAGCAGCGATCCGACTCTCCTTCTGAAAGAACCGGCGGCGTTGGACCGGGATCTCGTGCGTGGAGCAGGCAATGCGCTCATTGTCGGCGAGCACGGCGACGCACGCCTGCTTGAAATCGGCGGCACAGCGTCTGCCGCGGTTATCGAGTATGTCAGGACCCTTCGAGAGCTTGCTCTCGAAAGTCTCCATGGCAACCGCGCCAGCCCAGACCGTCTAACGGCCGCCCAGTCCGGACGGGCGCTTGAATTGCTAAATCAGGGCTTGATCTGGCTGGCAGATAACTTGCGTATCACTTATGGGGAGGGCGCCATACTTGATCTGGTCAAGATGATATCTCAGGCATCCCGACGCTACCCGCTTAGGGTGCGTGGACGTCCCATAGCTCCGATCGACGCCCAAATGGCGTTCACATTGAAATGGCCGCGGTGGTACTCCCCTACCGCGGAGGACAGGCAGCGTGACGCGCAAACGCTCGCGACGCTTGCGACATCGGGGCACCTGAGCCGGGAGACCGCGGTGAAGTCCATCGCCGATACATTCGATATCGAGGACATAAG
The DNA here is from genome assembly GCA_943330455.2 of Nitrosovibrio sp. Nv4. Taxonomy (GTDB): domain Bacteria; phylum Pseudomonadota; class Alphaproteobacteria; order Acetobacterales; family Acetobacteraceae; genus Rhodopila. The sequence goes on from CALQHT020000008.1 coordinate 44,171, forward strand.
GGTGGAACTCGATCGAATAGCCGCAGATTACTCGAATAAGGATCAGTAATGTCAGACACGGCTCCTGAAAATGAAGCTGCGTTGGACCCCGACGCACTGCGGTCGCGCGCTGAACACCTAGAGCGTGAGCTTGCCCATGTCCGTCAGACGACGGAGAAACGTATCATATGGGCGGATCTGACGGTCGAGGCCGTTAAGGCCGGCATGGTCGATCTCGATGGTCTGAAGCTCCTAGATCTTGCCGAAGTCAGGTTGAACGACGACGGGCATGTTGCCGGCGCATCGACACTGATGACCCATTTGAGGCAGGCGAAGCCTTGGCTTTTCGGTGGTCCATCTTCGTCAAACCCGATCAGACCACCGCCGGCTCCACAACCTCGGCAAAAGCTCGCATGCGAGATGTCGGACGATGAATATCGTGCGGCACGAGCACTTATCGTCAAACGCCACGTGTGAGTGGCTCTACCTGACTAGCGTTCGTTCAACGGCCTTCTCGAACAAGGATTTTTCATGGGCATTCTGAATTTTCCGGCATCTCTGCAACCGATCATCCAGCAGGGATTTCTTGACCGGGAATTTGACCTCGCGTTGCGTTCCCGACTGGGTTACCGCGCCGTCGCAGATCGAGAGGAGATTTCGGTCGGGATCGGCGAAACGCTGACCAAGACGCGGGCTGGTCTGAAGCCGGCTGTCACGACGCCGCTGTCTCCCGCAAGCAACACGAACCTCGACAACGGCCTTTCTCCGACGGGATGGAGCGTCGAGCAGTACACGATCGTGATGAACCATTACGCGGCGACCATGGACCTGAACATGGTGACCAGCCGCGCCGGCATCGCGGCCCAATTCCTGCAGAATGCCTATTCGAACGGCGAGCAGGCGGCGCGCAGTCTGGACGAGCTAGCCCGTAATGCTCTTTTCGGCGCCTATATGGGTGGCAACACCCGCGTTCGTACCTCCCTTGGGGCCGCTGGCCCGGTCGTGGCTCTCGACGACGTGCGAGGGTTCCAGAACGCCTTCGTAAACGGCGTGCAGCAGGCCATCAGCGGATCGACCTCGCTCTCGGTGACCATCGGTTCGAATGTCTACAGTGCGGTTTCGGCCTCGGTGGACACCACGAACGTGTCCACGGCGCCGACCGGCACTTCCGGGACCCTAACCCTCTCGACGAACGTTACCGTCGGTGATGGGGCCGCTGGCAACACCGTTGTCGCGGCCAACGGCTCGACGATCATTCGTCCTCAGTCGCGGACCAACACGTTGCAACTCAACGCCTCCGACACCCTGACGATGGGGTGCCTCCTGGATGCGGTGGCCAAACTGCGACTGAACGCCGTGCCAGAGATAGATGGGGCCTACAACTGTTATCTCGACCCCGTGTCGTCCCGGCAGTTGTTCGCTGATCCCGATTTCAAGCAGCTATTCCAGGGTGCCACGTCGGCAAACCAGGTATTCCGCAAGGGAATGACCAACGATTTCCTCGGTTTACGGTTCGTTCCGACCAACGAGACTTTTGTGCAGGCGCATCCTTCGTTGGCGAACCTGATGGTCCGACGCCCGATCATCTGTGGTGCGGGCGCACTCGTGGAGGGCGATTACGCTGGACTAGCGGCCAGCGACGTTGCCCCGGCCGACTCTATCGTAACGGTGGTAAATGGTGTCGCCATGGTTACGCGCGAGGCGATCGACCGCCTGCAACAAATCATCGCTCAGTCCTGGTATTGGATTGGCGGGTTCTGTGCGCCTTCCGATACGACGACGAATCCGACGACCGTGCCCACGGCGACCAACGCGGCTTTCAAGCGGGCAGTGATCGTCGAACATATCGGCTGACCATAACGGGAGCATCTCAGAATGGCCGTAGGACCGACATGTGTTCTCAGTCCCACGGCGACTGGCGCACTCTCAGCGACAGCCGCCTCGTCCTCAGCATTATTGGTTGGTGGAGGAGCCTCCGTGGTTCAGATGAATGATGCGAACGCACTGCCTATTGTCCGGTCCTGTTCCGACTTATCGAACTCGTCCGGCAAAGCGGTCATGCAGATGCTCCCCCACGGTCTCGTCACGGCTTCGATCGACAACCTGATCGCACATGTTGCCCCGGGTCCACGGACCGGCGCTAGCACCGGCTGTGTCGCCCCTAGCACCGGGACCTGCCGCTGATGGTACTCTCTGATGTCGAACGCACCGATATCCGGCGCTTCTGTGGCTATCCCGTGGTCGGAAACTCCGCTGCAGTGGCCACGGGTCTGCAGCACTTTCAGACATACGGCCCGTTAGAATACCGCCTCGGGAATTTGTCGCCGAGTGAACTGACCATCGTCCGGCGCTATATTGGAAACTTGACCGTACTTGAAATCGCGGTACCGAGGTCGAGTGAACACCTGGATACCGACCAAGCCGCGGTGTGGACCCGTAACCGCACCGAGCCTCAAGATAGGCTTCGGTTGTTGGATGACTGGCGTCGTCGCTTGTGCGATTTCCTCGGGGTCCTCCCGGGCCCTGGTTTAGGGCGTGGCGGTATAGCATGGATCGTCTAGTATGAACGCTGATCATATCAAAGATCGGATCAGTTGGGCCTACAACATTACTGCTAGAGCCATCGGTCGCCCGGCAGATGCCTTTCGTGCCCGAGGGCCACACGCTCCATTGTCACCTGCCAACCGCTATCTACGGCTGCATGCCGCATTCACGACGACTGGGGGTAATTTTTCGCGCTCACAAGTCTATGGCTCAGGCCTCTATACGGGATATTTCGATACGGCCTACACGAAGGTCGGTGATTATCTTGTTCAGGGTGCCCGAGTTTTTTTCATCGCGGAGCAGGACGATCTGCTTCCGACATTGTGTGTGAGAACGAATAGTACTGTATCAATTCGACGCCCGGCGGTGCCCGCGACTATAGGTATGTCAGGTTATGGAGGAGGCCAGAACGACGACACCTCACTCATGATCGCATGGCCTGCCAGTGCCTTGGGGATCGGGGGAGGCGGACAGTCGCAAGCCGGTCTCCCCGGAGAAGGATCGGTGCCAGGTTGGTCAGTCCTCCTGCCGGCTCCGGCGGGTATCGGTCTGATGGTGTCCGATATCGTCTCCGACGACCAGGGGCGGCATGGAGCCATCACGGCGACGGAGTTGACCCATCTCGGATGGCGCCTAACCGTCAAGCAGGCCACGACCTGATGGCGGACCTGTCGGATGTGGAAGATGCCTTAACGTCGCTCGTCTCTAGCAGCCTGTCGGACTTACGCCCACCGGAGGCTCATGTTAGAATCGTAACGTCGATTCGCTCCCTCCCCGGATGCCGCCAATGAGCAACTTCCGCCCCACCGATCGCCTAACCGGCTTCCTGATGCCGCCGTCTATCGATGAAT
>CALQHT020000009.1 GCA_943330455.2 Nitrosovibrio sp. Nv4
AAGGATTTCGCCACGATCCGATCCGTCCTCTCCACCGCCAGGAAGCAGGGGTGGAGCTTGCTCGAGACCCTGATGACCGATCCGTTCAGCCTGATCGGCCGATTACGATTGGTGGGAGATGCGGCGGGGTAGCTGGGCAGTTACCAAATGTTGCGCATTTGACGTTTGCGAGACATCGCGATCACAGTGGCAGGCCGCGCTCCCGCGCCCAGGTGGTGATCGGTTCGCGCAGGCTGGCGGCGCCACTGCCGCCGCGCCGAATCGCGGTCAGCACCGGTCGGAAGGCGCCAAGGTCGGCTTCCGCCAGCAACGCTTTCACCGGTAGAATGCCGCTGGCGGCCATCGACAGCGACGTCAGACCCAGCCCGGCGAGGACCAATGCCTCCAGCGGCCGGGATGCCGCTTCGCCGCACAGGGAAATTGGCACATTCGCGGCATTGGCCATGTTAAGAAGCTGTTCCAGCAGGTCGAACATCGGTTGCGACAGGATGTCGTAGCGATCGGCCAGTGACGGTGTGCCCCGGTCGGCGGCGAACAGGAATTGCAACAGGTCGTTGGACCCCACCGAGATGAAATCGGCCTCCCGCAGCAAGTCCTTGAGCTGCCACATCAGTGCCGGGACCTCCAGCATGGTGCCGATCGACAGGCTGACCGGTGCCGGTCGGATGCGCTTGGCCTCCGCGACCAGCAGGTTCTTGGCGGCGCGGAACTCGGCGACCGTGGCCACCATCGGGAACATCACCGATAACGGTCTCCCACCTGCCGCCAGCAACAGGGCACGCAGTTGGCGCCGCAACAGAGCCGGGCGATCCAGACCGATGCGGATGGATCGCCACCCCATCGCCGGGTTTTCCTCGTCGGTCACCGTCCCGGGCAGCAACTTGTCGGCACCCAGATCCAGGGTTCGGAACAGGACCGGCCGGTCTCCGGCGGCGTCCAGCGCACGCGCATAGATCGACGCCTGCTCCGCGACATCGGCCATGGCCCCGCGGGCGAGCATGGCGATTTCGGTGCGAAACAGGCCGATCCCGTCAGCGCCGGTGCGGTCCAACTGCGCCAGTTCCAGGGCCAGACCGACATTCAACATCAGCTTGATCCGCACGCCGTCGGCGGTGGCAGCCGGACGCGTGCGCAGCTCCCCCCAGGCCGCGTGCTGCGCGCTTCGAGTTTCCCGGGCCCGGGCATAGTTTTGACGCAGTTCGGCCTCGGGTCGGAGCATCAACTGCCCCTCGTCCCCATCGACGATGGCCTCATCGCCAGGTTGGGCGGTATCCAGCATGCCGCGCGTGCCCCCGACCGCCGGGATATCGAGCGCGCGAGCGACGATGGCGGCGTGTCCGGCTGGACTGGCTTCCTCGATCGCCACCCCGGCGATCCCACGCGCATGCCAATCCAGCAGTTCGGCCGGCCCAAGCCGGCGAGCCAGCAGGATGGCACCTGGCGGGACGGCCTGGACCGGGCTGTCACCGGTCAGCGCGGTCAGCAGCCGTTCGGCCATATCCTCGATATCGGCCAGGCGTTCCCGCAGATAGGGATCGCTGATCCGCCGCATACGGTCGTGCAGTTCGCTGGCGACTCGCTGCACCGCGGCTTCGGCGGTCAGGCCGCTCCGGATCACATCACCGACTCGTCGAAGCCAACCGGCATCGGCGGCCACCAGTCTGTAGGCTTCCAGCACTTCCCTCGACGCGGCCACGTCCTCGGGCCGGCGTGCCTGGGCGGTGGCGTGGGGGACGCCGGCGATCAATTCATCCAGACCACGCTGCATCCGTTCCGCCGTCTCATGCAGCCGACTCAGCTCGGCCTCCGGATCATCGGCCAGCAAACGGATGCCGGTGCGCAAGGTGCCGTGGACTATGATCGGACCGATCGCGATGCCGGTCATCAACGTCGTGCCGGCGAATACGCGCGGCACGGTCCCACCCAGACCCTCCGACGGCCCATCGGATCCGCCGGCGGTTGGCAGCAGCTCCCCCAGGAGCATCGCCACCGTTTCCAGTTCGTCGATTTCGTCTTCGGTGAAATGCCGTGGGGCGCGGTTCTGCACCGCCAGCACGCCCAAAGTCCGCCCCGAACGCCGGACCGGCACCGCAAGCATCGAGGCAAACGGTTCCTCGCCGGTTTCGGGACGATAGGCGAAGGCGGGATGGTTCTGCGCATCGGGCAGGTTCATCACCGAGGCGGTGGCCGCGCACAGGCCGATAATCCCCTCGCCGACCCGCAATCGGGTGCGTCCGACCGCAAGCGTGTTCAACCCCTCGGTCGCCGCCAGCTCCATCACATCGCCGCCGCGGTTGACGTAGATCGAGCACACCTCGCTGACCAGCTCCGCCGCGATCAGGCGGACCAGATCCGACAGCGGCACCGTCGTCTTGGCGCGCATGTCGCGCAGACGAGCCACGATGCGATGTGGGGGAATCACGGCGCCATTCCATGGACCGAACAGGCTTTAGCCATGCGGGGCGCAGGTTCCGGCGACCCCATCCGGCGCGCCCGAGAGGATGGCACGACCGGGTACAAGGGCGAGCGGATCAGCCGCGGTGGCGGGTCAGCAGTGCGGTGACCGCCTGATCCACCAGCTCCGCGATGATGTCCGGGATCGTCTGTTCGGCGGTCACCATGCCGACGGATTGGCCGGCCATGACCGAGCCGTTCTCCACATCGCCATCGATCACGGCCCGCCGCAGGGCACCAGCCCAGAAATGCTCGATGGCAAGCTGCGCTTCTTCCTTGCTCAGTTCGCCGGCTTGGAACCTGTCGCGCGTCTCGGCCTGATGGCGCAGGAACCGCTTGGTGCCCTCATTGACCAGACCGCGGACCGGGATGACGGGGAAGCGTTCATCCAGTTGAATCGAGGGGACCGCATCGCGTGCGTTGGCACGGTAGAAGGCCCGCTTGAAATTGGCATGGGCGATCGATTCAGCGGCGGCGGCGAAGCGGGAGCCGAGCTGGGCGCCGGAAGCGCCCATTTCGAGATAGGCGAGGACGGCCTCACCGCGTCCCAGCCCGCCGGCAACGAACACTGGAACGTCCCGAATGTGAGGCAGGATTTCCTGCGCGAGGACGGTCAGCGACACCGGACCGATATGGCCACCGGCCTCCGATCCCTCGATCACCAGCGCGTCCACACCGGACCGGACCAGGCGTTTTGCCAGCACCAGGGCCGGGGTAAAGGCAATCAGCTTGGCTCCGCCATCCTTGACGGCACGCACCGCATTGCCAGGCGGAATGCCGCCCGCCAGCACGACATGGCCGACCTTTGCCTCCAGGCAGACCCGGACCAGATCGTCCAGTTGCGGGTGCATGGTGATCAGGTTGACGCCGAACGGCTTGCTGGTCAGGGCCTGGGTGCCCGCGATCTCGGCGGCCAGCAGGTCAGGGCCCATCGAGCCGCAGGCGATCACCCCGAAACCGCCGGCATTGGAGATGGCGGATACCAGATGGCGCTCGCTCACCCAGCTCATGGCGCCACCGAGAAGGGCGAATTCGCAGCCTAGGAAGGTTGCACCGCGCGACCACAGCCGATCCAGTTGGGCACGGGCGGCCGCTCTGGCATCGTCGGTTGGGGAGTGGCCAGTGGGGGGGTGGCCAGTGGGGGTGATGTCAGGTGGCATCGAGGCCATACGCGGTATGGAGGGCCCGAACCGCAAGTTCGGTGTATTCGGCGGCGATCAGGACGCTGACCTTGATTTCGCTTGTCGAGATGACCTGGATGTTGATCGCCTTGTCGGCCAATGCCCGAAACATCGTGTTGGCGATGCCGGCGTGGCTCCGCATGCCGACACCCACCACGCTGATCTTGGCGACGTTGGGGTCTTCCAGCAGCTCCCCATACTCGATCTGTGATTTGATGCCGCCGAGCGCGGCATGGGCGCGGGCGAGGTCGGCCTTGCCGACGGTGAAGGTCATGTCGGTCGTGCCGTCGGCCGAGACGTTCTGCACGATCATGTCGACATTGACGTTCTGCTCCGCCAGGGCACCGAAGATCGTGGCGGCGATGCCGGGCCGGTCGGGCACGCGGCGCACGGTGATCTTCGCCTCGTCGCGAGAATAGGCGATCCCGGACACATTCTCTTTTTCCACGATCTCGTCCTCATCCACTACCATCGTACCGGGCAGGTCCGAGAAGCTGGACAGGACCTGTACGCGCACCCGTTCATTCATCGCCAGCTCGACGCTCCGCGTCTGCAGCACTTTCGCGCCGACGGAGGCGAGTTCCAGCATCTCCTCATAGCTGATTTTCGACAGCTTGCGGGCTTTCGGCACGATCCGGGGATCGGTGGTGTAGACGCCGTCGACATCGGTGTAGATATCGCAGCGCTCTGCTTTCAGCCCGGCGGCCAGGGCGACGGCCGAGGTATCGGAGCCGCCACGACCGAGCGTGGTAATCCGGTTGTCCGGCGCAATGCCTTGGAAGCCAGCAACGACGGCGACCTGGCCGCTGTCCATCTGCTTTATCAATTCGCTGCCGTCGATCGACTGGATGCGGGCCTTGCCGTGCGCGGTGTCGGTGCCGATCGCGATCTGCCAGCCCTGCCAGGACCGGGCGTCGACCCCGATATCCTGGAGCGCTATGGCCAGCAGGCCGGACGTCACCTGTTCACCCGTTGCGACGACGGCGTCGTATTCCCGAGCGTCGTGCAGCGGCGACAGATCGCTGCAATATTTTACCAGTTGGTTGGTGACGCCCGACATGGCGGACACCACGACGGCCACCTGGTTGCCGTTATCGACCTCCCGCTTCACACGGCGGGCGACATTGCGGATACGGTCCAGATCGGCGACGGATGTGCCGCCAAATTTCATCACGATGCGTGCCATGTACCAGGGATCGTTTGTCAGGGTTCAGGAGCATCCCGGTTCGATTGGCGCCAGCCAACGTCGTTGTATCGGGTCCGGGCGAGCGCCGCGCGGGGCAGCGTGCCAAAGGTCATCCCGAGCCCATCGCATGGGCTGGCGCCAATCGAACCCAGACACTACCCAGGGATCAATCGTGGCGTAGACATACTGTCGCGGGGCAGCAGGAGCAACCATGAGCAGCGAAACCGTTTCAGCCGATGAGATCGCCCGCTTCGATGCCCTGGCCGCCGAATGGTGGGATCCGAACGGGCCCATGCGCCCGCTCCATCGGATGAACCCGGCCCGGATCGACTGGATTGTGAGCCGCATCGACCGCCGGTTTGCGGACAGGTCCCAGATTCGCGTTCTCGATCTGGGCTGTGGAGCGGGTATTGCGTCCGAGGCGCTGGCACGGGCGGGATTCGACGTCCTGGGGATGGATGCCGCGGCGGAAGCCATTGAGGCAGGCCGGATGCACGCCGAAGGTCAGGTCGATCTCCGCCTGCGTTACCGGGTGGGCCTGGCGGAGGATTTGCTCGCCGAGGGGCTGCGTTTCGATGTGATCACCGCGCTGGAGGTTATTGAGCATGTGCCGGACCCGGCGGCGTTCGTTCGCGCCTTGCGTGATCTGATGGCGCCTTCGGGGTTGATGTTCCTGTCGACACTCAATCGAACCCCGGAATCGTTTGTCGCCGCCAAGCTGGGGGCGGAGTATTTGCTGCGGTGGTTGCCGGTCGGAACGCATGATTGGCGGAAATTCATCACACCAACCGAAATGGCGGGTTTCCTGCGCGATGCCGGCCTGTTTGTGGCCGATTCCGCAGGGTTGTCGGTCGATCCGAGACGAGGCGGCTGGCACACTGGACGGAATCTGCGGGTGGGCTACCTGGTTCAGGCGATGGGTTGAAGGTGACCGGGCCTTTCTGACAGGCCGGGCATGCCGCCCATGGCCTGAACCGGTATCGCAGCGGTCCTGACCATCGACCGACATCGCCCTCCCACGGTCCGGGCCTGCGTCGGCAGACCATCCAGGTCATCAACGCGGCAAGTCGTGGTTGGCGGGTCTGCACCCACCATGTCGTGGAGAGACCCGCAGTCCGCACCAGATGGTGCGGTTCTTTCTGCGCGTCATCTTATATAGGGCGAGGGCACGCGGAGCCGACCGACCCCTCTGCTTTTCCCACCAGGCGTTGATTGGGTGGACCGCTTCACCCAACAGGGCGAGAGCAAGCATCGGGCTCCGAGCGCTAGAGCGGTTTCACCCTGGATTGGAAACGGAAAACCGCTCTAGCTCTTGGTTTGATCGCATGATTCACACGCTGTGACGTTCCGCTCAGCGTGATCATGCTCTAGCCGTAGACCGTCGAACCGCCACCACGCGCCAGCGGTTCGACCGGAATGCCACCGGTGATCCGCAGCGCGACAGCCTCGGCGATGCGGATACCGTCCACCCCCGCCGACAGGATGCCGCCTGCGTAGCCCGCGCCCTCTCCCGCTGGAAACAACCCCTCGGTGTTGACGCTCTGTCCGCTTGCGTCGCGGGGAATCCGGATCGGGGAGGACGTGCGGGTCTCGACCCCGGTCATGACCGCGTCCGGCATCGCAAAGCCGGGAATCTGGCGAGCGAACGCCGGCAAGGCTTCGCGGATCGCGGCGACCGCATAATCGGGCAGGCACGGGGTCAGGTCCGTCGCTCGCACACCGGGCTTGTAGGAGGGGATCACCGATCCCAAACCTGTGGACGCCACGCCCGCCAGGAAATCCCCCACCAACTGCGCCGGCGCGGCATAGGTGCCGCCGCCCGCCACGAAGGCCTGCTGCTCCCAATGGCGTTGCAGGGCGACACCGCCGAGGACCCCCGCGGGAAAGTCGGACGGCGTGATGGCGACCACAATGCCGGCATTGGCGTTGAACTCGGCGCGGGAGTATTGGCTCATGCCATTGGTCGCCACACAGCCGATTTCCGAGGTCGCGGCGACCACGCGCCCACCCGGACACATGCAGAAACTGTAGACCGAGCGGCCGTTCGCCGCGTGGTGCACCAGCTTGTAGTCGGCTGGCCCCAGCCGTTCGTCGCCCGCGAATTGCCCGAACCGGGCACGGTCGATCAGGGCCTGCGGATGCTCGATGCGAACGCCGATGGAGAACGGCTTCGGCTCGATCCGCACACCCCTGTCCAGCAACATGCCGAACGTGTCGCGCGCGCTGTGCCCGATCGCCAGAACGACATGGTCGGTGGCCAGATAGTCGCCATCGGCCAGCATCACGCCCCGGACCCGGCGAACCCCGTCCGCCGCCTTCTGGATATCCAGGTCGGTAACCCGGGCGCCGAACCGGTATTCGCCGCCAAGCGCGATAATTTTTTCCCGGATGCCCTCCACCACGGTCACCAGGCGGAACGTGCCGATATGCGGCTTGCTGACCCAAAGGATTTCGTCCGGCGCCCCGGCCTCCACAAACGCGGTCAGCACCTTGCGGCCCAGAAAGCGGCTGTCCTTGATCCCGCTATACAGCTTGCCGTCGGAGAATGTGCCGGCACCGCCCTCGCCGAACTGCACATTGCTCTCCGGTGTCAGCACGGATTTCCGCCAGAGCGCCCAGGTATCCTTGGTCCGCTCCCGCACGATCTTGCCGCGCTCCAGGATGATCGGGCGCAGGCCCATCTCCGCCAGGGTCAGGGCGGCGAGCAACCCGCACGGGCCGCAGCCGATCACCACCGGTCGGGTGGAGGACCGGACCGGAGTCGGCACCACGAACCGATACGACGTGTCGGGAACCGCCCCGATCCGCGGATCGCTAGCCACGGCCACGCCGTCCGCGACGGTGGCGTCGATCGTGTAGACGAGGCTGATCGCCGATCGCTTGCGCGCATCGTAGCCGCGTCGAGCGACCGAGAACGAGAGAAGCGCGTGATCGCCGATCCGCAATCTGGAGCAGATCGCGGCCCGCAAGGCTGACTGCTCGTGATCCAGCGGCAGTTTGATCTCGGTGATGCGTGGCATGGCGGGTGGTGTAGCGTCCGCGTCGGGTCGTGGATATGGTGCCACTTTCTGGTCGAAGGGTGTGCAGCCGGCACGGCAAGCATCCGCCTTGCGCGGATCGACCTGTTGGACGACGGGGGCCGCGATACGCGCACGGCGGGTTGTTACAATTTGCTACACGGGCTGTTACGACCTGCAATTTTTTTCGTTTGACAGACAGGGGTGACGGTGCGACAAGGTCAGCTGCCTGCTCCCCCGAAGCCTATTGTTTACGGTTGGGGCGCCGGCCTAGGAGGGTCCCATTTAGGGACCCTTTTTTATTGAGCAGGGGCGATCCATGTCCAGAGTCGCGGTCTTCGTCGACGCGGGTTATCTGTTCGCGCAGGGCGCAACCGCGATGTTCGGAGAGAAACATCCCAGGGCCAACCTGACTCTCGATGTCGAATCCGTGTTTCGTGCGCTGACCGACACAATCTAGAGGCTTAAGATCGAACTGCCCTTGCTTCGTGTCTACTGGTATGACGGCGCCCGTGGGTCGGCTGTCATGCCGCCGGACCACGCCGAAATCGCGCGAGCGCGATACATGAAACTCCGCTTGGGGATGATCAACGGCATGGGTCAGCAGAAGGGGGTTGACTCGCTGATTGTCACCGATCTGATCGAGCTTGCCCGCAATCACGCCATCAGCGAGGCGCTTTTGCTGTCTGGTGACGAGGATTTGCGCATCGGCGTGACGATCGCGCAGACCTTTGGCGTGTGCATCCATCTGATTGGTATAGCGCCAAGCATTGGCTCCCAATCGCCTCTCCTGATGCAGGAGGCCGACACTACCACCGAATGGGATGGCGAGATCATTCGTCGGTTCCTCACAACGCGATCGTCTGTGATCGTCGCTCCGACCGAAATTGGTGCCGCGCGGTCTGGAGCCACAGCCCCGCGACCGGGTGACGCAAGCGCCGCGCCGGAACCTCGCGGGACGCTGAACGCCGCCATCAAGGACTTCGTCGCATCATTGTCCCCGGAGGACCGTGCCGAGATCAGGCACCACTGGGCGACAGACGGGATCGGCCTGCCGCCGCGGATCGACGCGCCGCTGCTCAAACGCTGTGGAAGAGCCGTCGGTCGGCGCCTGGACCCTTCGGAGGCCCGCTACATGCGGGATCATTTCGCGCAGTTGGTCAAGGACGCGATCGGTGGGCGCGACGCGGACGGCGTTGTGTGACGCCAACTGGCCGAAACAATGACCCTTGGCCGTCCCCCTACCGTCATTGCCGAGCCTGAACTGGCAATGACGGTAGGGGGACGGCCATGAGCCGATCTTCCCGCGAGCTAGTGTGGTAGTCCTCAGCCCGCCCGCCGCAGGACGAACAATCCCTGCTCCCCGAACAGGTTCGCCAGACGCGGAAACCGCCGCCATGGCGTCCGCTGCCCGGCATCGTCGGCGGCCAGCCAGCTCTCGACCACATAGCCTTCCTCGTCGCACAGGGCGAAAAAATCGCGGATTGTGCAGGGGTGGATGTTCGGAGTCTCGTGCCAGGGCCGGTTCCAGGTGGGGGTCATCGGCATCCGCCCGGTGCTGAACAACTGCCAGCGCACCAGCCAATGGCCAAAATTCGGGAAGCTCACCACCGCTCGGCTGCCGATCCGCAGCATCTGATGCAGCACCGCACGCGGTCGCTCGACCGCCTGCAACGTCCGCGACAGCACCACATAATCGAACGCGGCATCGGGATAATGGGTCAGATCGTCATCCGCGTCGCCATGCATCACCGGCAGCCCGTAGGCGACCGCCTGCGTGACCTCCCCCATGTCGATCTCGATGCCGCGCGCGTCGCAGCCCTTGGTCTGGAACAGGTGATCGATCAGGGTCCCATCGCCGCAGCCGATATCCAGGACCCGCGAGCCAGGCGCGATCATGCTGGCGATCAGCGCCAGGTCCATCCGCATGTTCTTGGCGACGAAGCGCACCGGGTCGTGCGGGCTCATGCGTCGCGGAGCCCCGCGTGTAAGGCACAGCCGCGCAGGAACCCGGCTAAAGCGCGATGGAAGTCGGGCTCATCCAGCAGGAACGCGTCGTGGCCCTTGTCACTGGGGAATTCGACGAAGCTTACATTTGCTCCGGCGCGGTTCAGGGCCCGCGCGATGGTGCGGCTTTCCGAGGTCGGAAACAGCCAGTCCGACGTGAACGAGGCCAGCAGGAACCGCGTCTTGGTGCCGCGAAACGCATCCGCCAGATTGCCGTCGCAGTCCGCGGCGAGGTCGAAATAATCCATCGCCCGCGTGATCGTCAGGTAGCTGTTGGCGTCGAACCGCTGCACGAAGGTGCTGCCCTGGTGACGCAGATAGCTCTCGACCTCAAACATTTCGCCGAACAGATTGATCGCCTCGGAACTGTCTTTCGGCGCATTCTGCAGCCGACGGCCGAATTTCCGGGTCAGCGCCTGTTCCGACAGATAGGTGATATGCGCACACATCCGCGCCACCGCCAGGCCGCGCGCCGGGATGTCGCCGGTTTCCCAGTAGCGGCCGTTGCGCCAGTCGGGATCGGCGAAGATTGCCTGACGCCCGACCTCATGGAACGCGATATTCTGCGCCGAATGGTAGGCCGCCGTCGCGATCGGCATCGCCGCGAAAACCATATCGGGGTAGGTGGCCGCCCATTGCAGCACCTGCATCCCACCCATCGAACCGCCGACGACGGCGAACAGGCGGCCGATCCCCAGAAAATCCATCAATTGCTTCTGGGCCTGCACCATGTCGCGGATGGTGATCGGCGGAAAATCGGTACCCCAAGGCTCCCCGGAGCCACCGGGCTTGGGGCTGCGCGGCCCGGTGCTGCCCATGCAGCCGCCCAGCACATTGGCGCAGATGACGAAAAACCGCTCGGTGTCGATCGGCCGTCCCGGTCCCACCACGGCATCCCACCAGCCGCCCTTGCCGGTGATCGGATGGGTTTCCGCCACATATTGATCGCCGGTCAGCGCATGGCACACCAGCACCGCATTGGTCCGCGCCGCATTGAGCGTGCCGTATGTGCGATAGGCCACGGTATGGGTATCCAGGCGAATCCCGCACTCCAGCAGAAGCCCGTCGTTGAACACGACATGGGAGTGAGCGAGATCGGTGAGGGGCGCGGTCTGATCCATTGCCTCTTCTTGAATAGTGTCCCGACGCATCGCTCGCAACCGGCGGGTTTGCATGGCAGCGTGCATCCGCTAGATGTTCCGGCCCCTTATGGCCAGAAAGATGTCCAGCACCACTCCGCCCACCGACCCGCCTTCCACGCCCGACGGCACTGACGCCCCAGCCCCGCAAGATGGCTGGCCAGGCGGATTGTCAGCCTTGCGCGCCGAACTCGACCGCATCGACGACACGATCCATGACCTGCTGATGGAGCGGGCCAAGGTGGTCGAGCATGTCGCCCGGTCCGGCAAGGCCGCCGCATTCCGCCCGGGGCGGGAGGCATCGATCATCCGCCGCCTGGTCGGGCGGCACGGCGGCTCCCTGCCAGCGCATACGCTATTTGGCATGTGGCGGGAAATGCTGGCCGGCACGACGGCCATGCAGTCGCCCGTGATCGTCGCCGTCTGCGAAACCGAAGCCAGCGGAGGCATGACCCAGATTGCGCGCGAGCATTTCGGCTCCATGACCCCGGTCCGGGTGCACGCCGGATCGGCACGGGCATTGGCCGAGGTGAGCAACGGCACGGCCTCTGTTGCCGTGATGCCGTTCCCGTCAGAAACCGACCGGTGGTGGACGTCGCTGCTCAATCGCGAGCCCCGCTTCTACATCATTGCCCGCCTGCCGTTCTGGACCCGCCGCGCCGAGGGGGCGCCGACAGTCCAGGCGGTCGTGGTCGCTTCCAGCGCGCCCGACCCCAGCGGCAGCGACCGCACTTTCCTGTGCCTGGAGTTGGAACAGGAGGTCAGCCGCACCCGCATCGTCGCGGCCCTGACCGCGGCGAACCTGAAGCCGGACACGATGGTGGTCGGCCAGAATCAGGCTCTGGTCGAGGTCGAAGGCTACCTGACCGACGACGACCCTCGGCTCGCCAGCCTGGGATCGGTCACGCGTCGAGCCGTCGTCGTGGGGGCCTATGCCAATCCGATTGGGGGAGGCGCGGTATGACCGCACCATCGCCTCGTCCGGAGATTCTGACGATCCAACCCTATGTCGGCGGCGAATCGACGCTGCCGGGGGTCAATCGCACCCTGAAACTGTCGTCCAACGAAGGCGCGTTCGGCGTGCCGCCCGGCGCGCAGGAGGCGATCAGGCAGATCACGCCCGAGGTGTTTCGCTATCCCGATGGCGGCGCGGATCGGCTGCGGGAGGCGTTGGGCAAGCGCTGGGGCCTGGACCCGGCCCGGATCGTGTGCGGCGCCGGCTCGGACGACCTGATCTATCAATTCTGCCTGGCCTATGGAGGTCCCGGTCGCGACATCATCATGTCGGCGCACGGGTTTGCCATCTACCAAATCGCCGGAACCTATGCCGGCAGCCGCGTCATCAAGGTGCCCGAACGCAATCTGACGGCCGATCTGGACGCGATGCTGGCCGCGGTGTCGCCCTCGACCCGACTGATGTTCCTGGCCAATCCGAACAATCCCACCGGGTCGATGGTGTCGGAACGGGAGGTTGCGCGCCTGCGGGCTGCATTGCCGCCGGAAGTGCTGCTGGTGCTGGATGCGGCCTATGCGGAATACGTGACCCGGGATGATTACGACGCCGGGGTGCGGCTGGTGGATGCCACCAACAACACGGTGATGACCCGCACATTCTCGAAAGTGTTCGGGTTGGGCGGGATGCGGATCGGTTGGTGCTATGCGCCACCATCCGTGGTCGACGTGCTGAACCGGGTGCGCGGGCCGTTCAATGTCTCGGTCGCGGCGCAGGACGCGGCGATCGCGGCGCTGTTCGAACCCGGCTGGGTGGAAATGAGCCGATCCCACAACACGGAATGGCGGCCGAAACTGACGGCCGGATTGCAAGCGGCCCGGATCAAGGTTTGGCCCAGCGAGGGGAATTTCGTGCTCGCGGATTTCGGCACGGTGGACGGGGCGAATGCCGCCGACGCCTTCCTGCGCTCCCGCGGGATCATCGTCCGCAAGGTCGCGGGATACGGATTGCCGCATTGCCTGCGAATCACCGTCGGGCCGGCTGAAGAATTGGTGCAAGTGATCGACACCCTGACTGAATACATGCGCGTTACCCCGGCAATCGCTAGCGAGGCCGCCCGTGGCTGAGCCGCTGTTCGAGCGCATCGCGTTCCTGGGGATCGGCCTGATCGGTTCGTCCGTCGCCCGTATCGCGCGGGAACGCGGCGATATCGCGCGGGAGATCGTGGTCAACGCCCGCACCCAGAAGACTCTGGACCGGGTGATGGAGTTGGGCTTCGCCGACCGGGTGGAACTGGATCCGGGCAAGGCGGTGGAAGGCGCGGATTGCGTCATGCTGTGTGCGCCGGTGGGGGCCTTCGCCGATCTGGCCGCCAAGATCGCGCCGCATCTGGCACAAGGCGCGGTGCTGACGGATGTGGGCTCCACCAAGCAATCGGTGATCCGCGATGTCGGGCCGCTGATCCCGGCGGGGGTGCACTTCGTGCCCGCCCATCCGGTGGCGGGCACCG
This sequence comes from Nitrosovibrio sp. Nv4, assembly GCA_943330455.2. Lineage (GTDB taxonomy): Bacteria > Pseudomonadota > Alphaproteobacteria > Acetobacterales > Acetobacteraceae > Rhodopila. The sequence goes on from CALQHT020000009.1 coordinate 13,447, forward strand.
AGTATTCCGGCCCGGATTCCGGCTTTACCACCTTGTTTCAGGGCCGTTGGACCCTGGTGACGCCGCCCCCTGGCACGGATGAGGTCTCGGTCGAGAAAATCTCCGAACTCTGGCGCCGCTGCGGCAGCATGGTGGAGCGAATGGAGGCCGGCCATCACGACCGCGTGCTGGCGATCGTGTCGCATCTACCGCATCTGATTGCCTTCACCATCTGTGGCACGGCCGACGATCTGGCCGATGAAAGCCGCCAGGAGGTGATCAATTTCGCCGCGTCCGGCTTCCGCGACTTTACCCGGATCGCCGCCAGCGACCCGGTGATGTGGCGCGACATTTTCCTGAACAACCGGGAGGCGGTGCTGGAAATGCTGCAACGCTTCATGGAAGATGCCCAAGGGATGGCGCGCGCAATCCGTTGGGGCGATGCCGAATACATCGAGGGCATGGTGGAACGCGGGCGGAAAATTCGCCGCAGCTTGATCCAACAGAAGCAAGCCTAGAGCACGATCACGCTGCGCGGGACGTCACAGCGTGTGAATCATGCGATCAAACAAAGAGCCAGAACGGTTTTTCTTTTACAGTCAGGGTAAAACCGCTCTAGCGATCGCACCTAACTCGGCGTCGGACCCGCCCGCGGGTTGGCCAAAGCCGCGATGATGCGGCGAGGGTGGCGGCTTGCCGGCATGGGCTAATGGCCGCCCCGGTTCTCCCGTAGACCGTGTAGCGCCGCGGCGTCCCGATGCTTACGGCTGAACGCCGCGACGCCGCAGCACACCCAAACCCGCCAACCCCGCCAGCATCAGCCCGATCGACGCGGGCTCCGGCAAACTTGCCTCCGACAAAGTGGCTGTGAAGAAAGTTGTGTCGCCGGAAATCGCCCCACCCGGACCCGGACCCGCAACGAACTCAAAGACGTCGCCCAATGTGATCGCCAGAGTCACCTGAAACGTCTGAATGGAATGAAGGGCGTCGATATCGGCGTCAAACAGGCTCACACCGTTCCGCAGCACATGCACATCGGTTGTCGCAAAATGACCGTCCTGGAAGCTGACCTCCCAAAGCCCCGTGAAGCTGGACTGCGCGACATACTGCGCCGCCGCAAAGACCCCGCTGCCGCCGGGATGCAAAATACCCTGGGATGGCGATGAGTCGGGGATCAAGACGCCAACCAATGGCGTGCGCGGGCCGGTATTCCAGTCATATCGTTGCGCCCCGACACCCGATGCGTCCAGCAGGTTGGTAAACACTGTCAGGGAATCGCCGGATGACCCGATGACGCCGTAGCGCCACGCGCCGTTCGGGTTCGCCGTCGTCGAGAAATCCGTCACGAAATCGGCAATCACCGCCGCTCGGGCAGTGCCACCCAGGAACAGGGTCAGGCCGGCCAGCGCGCATGCAAGGCAGAGTCGCATCAGATTTCCCTCATATTCGGCGTCAACGCCTTGATAGACCAGCACCTGCGCCGAATGGCAACCATTGGCCTCCCGCCATATGCCATGCCAAGGTGGCCGTTTGCTTGGCTACACGGTCCTTCTCAACGTGTCCCAACGCGGGTTACCGTCCGGCCTGGGATGGCGAACCACGGGCGAGGGGCACCAATGGCACTCACAAGACGGCAACTCGCGGCTTCTCTCGGTGCTGCCACCACCGGCGTGTTCCTGCCAGGTGGGGCCAGGGCCGATTTGGCGAGCTTGGAGGCGGCGGCACGCAAGGAAGGCTCGCTCACCTGGTATGTCGCGCAAATGAGCGGACCGGCCGCCGAGGCGATGGGGAAGCGGTTCACCCAACGCTATCCCGGCATTTCCGTCTCCGTCATTCGCACCACCGGCCAGGTTGCCTTTGAGCGCCTGACCCAGGAGCTGAAGAACAACGCGCCGCATTGCGACGTGTTCAGCTCCACCGACATCGCCCATTACCCGACCTTGCGGGCACGCGGCGCTTTGGCGCGATATGAGCCGGAAAGCGCCGGCCAGGTCGCGCCCGCCTATCAGGGTCTCGGCGAGAAAGGCTATTTCTACCCGACCACCGGATCGTTGCAGATCATGGTCTACCACACCACCAGCGTGAAACCGGAAGACTGGCCGAAGCGCTGGACCGATCTGTTGGAGCCCAAGTTTCGCGGCCGGGTCGGCACCGGTCATCCGGCGTTCAGTGGTTATTTCGGCCAGTGGGTGTTGGCCATGCGCAAGATGTATGGATGGGAGTATTTCGAGAAACTCTCCCGTAACAAGCCGCGCATTGGCCGCTCCGGCAATGATCCGATCACCCTGATCAATGCCGGGGAGTGTCTGGTCGGCACCGGCCCGGTCAGCACGGCCTTGCAGACGGCCTCCAAGGGCAACCCGATCGGTTTCGTCTATCCGGAGGAAGGCTCTCTGCTGTGCATCGGCCCGTCCGCCGTGCTGGCCGCCGCGCCGCATCCGAGTGCGGGGCGGCTGTTCCTGGAATGGCTGCACAGCCTGGATTACGCCGAGGCTTGCACGGAATGGTTCCTGGAGCCGGTGCGGGCGGACGCGCCGCCGATCCAGGGGGCGAAGCCGATGAAGGATGTCAAGACAATCAATATGACAGCGGCCGAGATAGCCAAGGAGTTGCCGATTGCGATCGAGCAGTGGCGCGATACGTTTGGGAATTAGATCGGCTTACGAACGGGTTCGACGCCTCCCGTGGGGTGCGCCAACATCGTATAGACGCCTCTTTGCTTTTCGTGTTCTTCGTGCGTTCGCGGTGAAAAATCGTGGACGTAACCAAAGACACCTACCGCTCCGGCGGAATCCTCCATTGGATAGGCCGCACCGTTCCGCGGGACCGCGATTTTCCACCACGAAGACACGAAGGTCACGAAGAAAGACTTGGCCGACCCCCGTTGGCGGTGGGGGCGATCCCGCCGGCAGTCGAACCCGACTGCTCCCAACGGATGACGTGACACTTAGTAAGGCGGTAACCTGGCCGACTGAGAAGGATAAAAGGCTTTGACGGAGACCGGCAGGTCAGTTCGATTGTGTCGTCTTGTTTACCGACTTATCAGTAAGAGCCTTGTTTCAGGCGTTTACGGCATTCGTTCCCTCAGCCTGACGGCGCGCCAATACGAACGCCACGAACTCCGGCAGTTTCGCGGCGACATCGTGCACATCCTTGGCCGAGAACAACATATCCGACGCATGATCTTCCAGGAACGACAGCAGCTTGATGTTGCGTGCCATGGCCAGGGTCGGCGTTTCCGCGATCTTGCCGAAGATCAGGCCGTGATAGCGCGATGACAGGATGCCGTCGAAGCGGCGATAGGTGGCCAGGACGGACAGCGGCTCCGGGTCGTATTGGTGCAGCTCGAAGCGTTCCGAGTGAGGAACCGATTGTATCCCCATGAACACCCATAATTTCTCCCCTGTCAGGTGGTCGTTATTCCCAAGATTGAAATAGGATCGGGAGTGCGGGACATGCACGAAGCGAACCGGGCTGTTCGGATTGGTCCGCAGATAATCGCCGATGACATTGGCCAGGATCCTGGTTTGCACATCGTCCATGCTCGCGGTTGCCAGGCCGATTGTCGGGACATCATGCAAGACACGCGGGATCGCGCGCGCCTCTTCGGTCAGGTTGAAGGCGAAGTCGAACGCCACCGGAAAGGTCGTGCCGGTGATACGTTCGATGATCGCCTGGGACCGGGTACTGCGAACGGAGGCCTGTCGTGCGAGGGCGAACAATTCCCTGATTTCGTCGGCGTAGTCGTCGTTGGCGGCCTCGCAGCCGATGCGCTGGATATCGACGACCGCCCCGGCGGCCAGCGCCGATTTCGCCAGGTTGATCATCAGAGTCACGGTTTCCCGGTCGTAGAGCAGGCCACCGCCGCCCAGGATCAGATGGTCTCGTTCGGTGAAGAAGCCCGGGCGTTGCAGGACCTGGTTGGGGAAGAATCCTGGTCCGGTGCGCGGCTTGTTGAGGTGGATCTGGATGCAGCCGGGATGGGCACGTTTCACCCCCTCCAGGATGGCTTCGTCGCCGACATTGTTCGAACCGAAGGAGCCATAGGCGAACACCCGCGCCACGGCTTGCGGCCGCACGGGCAATCGGCCCTCGCGCCGTCCGGCATTCAGGTAGTGGTGCAAGGCCGAGCCGCAGGCACCTTTTTCGATGGCGCGAACGACATCGGGGTATTTGCGGAGGTACCAGGCCTCATCGAAAGCGCAGGGGGTACGACCGGCGGGTCGCCCGAGGGTGACGTAGTGCTCCCACGCATCCGCGGTTCTGCCGTCTGCGATTGCCGGCGCGACATCGTCGTATTGCGCCACATACCACTCTGGATCGAACGCGGCTTTGCTCCGGTCGAGTGCTCTCATGGCCGGGGTTGCATCCTGAGGCATCATCGTGTCCCGAACAGACAAGGGGTTGGGCGCTATGAGTCGACCCATAGCGCGGGTGGGCGGCCGGCGGGATGTCTTACATCAAATGTCGTGCGGTGCACCGTCGTCTGAACCGAGCGCCCACCCGCCATGTTCCCGTTTGGCGGAAAATACCGTAGCCTACGACGAGCATCCAAGTTTCGGAGAAAAATTTGTCCATCACCCTATCGCGACGCCAAGCGGTGTCCGGTCTCGGCTCGCTTGGCCTGACGACGATCATCCTGCCGAACGATGCGCGGGCCGACCTGAAGGAGATGGAGGTTGCCGCTCGCAAGGAAGGCAGCCTGACCTGGTACACCGCTCAAATTGATGCCGAAAAGGCGGAACGGTTGGGGCGGGCGTTTACGGAGGCGTATCCGGGGGTGAAGGTGTCGACGATCCGCACCACCGGGCAGGTCGCGTATCAGCGCCTTTTGCTGGATATCAAGAACAGCACGCCGCAATGCGATGTGTTCAGCACGACCGACATTTCCCACATGCCGGCGCTGAAGGAACGCAAGCAACTCACCAACTATATGCCCGAGAGCGCGGTGGGGCTGATGCCGGCGTTCAAGGAGCTGTCCGATCCGGGCTTTTCCTACGTCACCAACGCCAGCCGCTATTTCATCCTTTACAACACCGACAAGGTGAAGCCGCAGGACGCGCCGCGCAAATGGACCGACCTGCTGGACCCAAAATGGAAGGGCAAGGTCGCGACCGGCCATCCGGCGTTCAGCGGTTGCACCGGCGTCTGGGCCTTGTCGCTCAAGAAGGTCTATGGCTGGCAGTTCTTCGAGAAGCTGGCCAAGAACAATCCGCGCATTGGCCGTTCGGCGATCGATCCCGTCACGCTCATGAGCGCGGGGGAGGCTCTGCTGGGGCCGGCATCGGCCAACACCGCCTACCCGTCGATGGAGAAAGGCAATCCGCTGGCCGTGGTGCACCCGGAAGACGGGCTGGTCCTGTGCGTGACGCCGTCGGCGATTCCCGCCAATGCGCCGCATCCCAATGCCGCGCGCCTGTTCATGGAGTTCATGCTCGGCGACACTTACTCCAGCATGCTGGCGCAGGACGGGACGGAGCCGATCCGGGTCGGCGTGCAGCCGAAGGAAGGCGTCCCGCTGCTGGCAACTCAGAAGGTCATCCCGCTGACGGTCGATGAAATCCGCAAGGGCGTGCCGGAGGTCATCGAACAATGGCGCGACACGTTCGGAAGTTAGGCGGCGGAACACTGTTCAAGCCGACGCGTGTCTGCTTAACGTCCGGGAACGGAAGGGAGCCGGGAGAATCATGTCCATGGGGGTGACACGGCGGACCGTCGCGACGGGGCTCGCCGCTTTGGGTTCGGCCGCACTGATGCCGGCGCCCGCGTCCGCGGACACCGCTCAATTGGAAGAGGCTGCGCGCAAGGAAGGCTCGCTCACCTGGTATATCGCCCAGGTCGATTCCGAAACCGCGGAGAAAATGGGACGCGCCTTCACCGCGCGATATCCGGGGGTGAAGGTGTCGGTGATCCGCACCACCGGCCAGGTCGCGTTTGAGCGGTTGAACCAGGACCTGAAGAACAACGCCCCGCAATGCGACGTGTTCAGCGCCACCGATATCGGCCACATGCCGGCCCTGCGGAAGCGCAACGCGCTGGCCCGCTACACCCCGGAAAACGCCGCCTTCATCAGTCCCGCCTTCAAGGGGTTGGGGGAGGAAGGGTATTTCTACCCCACGACCTCCACCCTGATGTTGATCATCGTCAATACGGAGAAGGTGAAGCCCGAGGACGCGCCGAAGAACTGGACCGACCTGCTGGAACCCAAATGGAAAGGCCGAGCGGCGTTCGGCCATCCCGGGTTCAGCGGCTATGTCGGAGTCTGGACCGTCCAGATGCGGAAAATGTATGGCTGGGGCTTCTTTGAGAAGCTGGCCAAGAACAACCCGCGCATCGGGCGTTCGGGCAATGACCCGATCTCGCTGCTGAATGCCGGGGAATGCGTGGTTGGGCTGGGACCGCTGTCCACCGCCCTGATGGTCGCCGATCGAGGCAATCCCATCGGCATCGTCTATCCGACCGACGGGTCGGTGCTGTGCGTCGGCCCCTCCGCCGTCCTGGCCAGCGCGCCGCATCCCAACGCCGCGCGCCTGTTCATGAACTGGCTGCTCAGCACCGAATTCGCCGAAATCTGCGCCGAACACCGGATCGACGCCGCCCGCGCCGACGTGCCGCCGAAGCCCGGCGCCAAGCCGCTGTCCGAGGTGAAGCTGCTGTCGGTCGGCACCGACGAACTGGTCAAAACCGTCCCAGAGGTTATCGAACAGTGGCGCGAGACATTCAGTTGAAGCGATTCGGGCAGTTGAAGCAATTCGGGCAGTTGAAGCGGTTCCGGCAGTTGGGGCAATTCCGGTGAGTCAGTCTGTTACGCGAACCGGAAGCCTGCGCGCGCGCTCGTTCGATCCGCTGATCCTGCTTTGGATCGCGCTGGCGCTGATCCTGATCTTCCTGGTGGTGAACCCGCTGTTCCGCCTGGTGCAAAGCAGCCTGGAGGAGGTGGATACCGGCGCCTTCACCCTGATGAACTACGTCACCGCGTTCTCCCGCCCGCGCTACCTGACGGCGATGTGGAACTCCATCCGCCTGGGTGCGATGGTGACGGTCCTGTGCCTGATCTTCGCCGTGCCCATGGCCTGGGCGATTTCGCGCACTGACATGCCGGGCAAGGGACTGATCCGCGTGCTGGTGCTGGGTGCCTTCATCACACCGCCCTATCTGGGCGCGATCGGCTGGATCCTGCTGGCGGGGCCGAATTCCGGCTGGCTCAACCGGGTGTTCATCTCCCTGACCGGCGCGTCCGAGGGCATCTTCGACATCTACACCTTCAACGGGCTGGCCTTCGTCATCGCCATCTACTCCTTCCCGTTCATCTTCATCTTCACCGCCGCCGCGCTGGACGTGGTGTCGTCGGAAATGGAGGACGCGGCCAACGTCCTGGGCGCCGGCACGCTGCGGACCACCTGGCTGATCACCCTGCCCATGGTGCTGCCCGCCATCATGGCCGGCGCCATCGTCACATTCCTGGAAGCCATCGCGCTGTTCGGCACCCCGGCGCTGATTGCCATCCCCGCCCGATTCAACGTCGTGACCACTCAGTTGCTGCAATTCTTCAGCACGCCCATCCGATCGGAAGTCGCCGCCGCCTACGCCGTGCCTCTGCTCCTGATCACCGTCGTCCTGTTCGGCCTGCAACGCTGGATGGTCCGCCGGCGCGGCTTTGTCGCCCTGACCGGCAAGGGTGGAGAACGCCGGATCACGGAACTCGGCCCCTGGCGTTGGGCGATGTTCGGCTACTCCCTGTTCGTGATGTCGCTGGCGGTGATTCTGCCCTACATCGTGCTGGCCCAGGCCGCTCTGTCGAAAGCCTGGGGTCGAGGCTTCACGTGGGCCAACATCACCTTGAAAAACTTCGAATACATCCTGTTCGAGCACGAAACCGCCGCCCAGTCGGTGGTCAACAGTTTCACCTATGCCGCCGCCGCGGCCATGATCGCGATCGTGCTGGGCCTGGCCATCGCCTATATCGTCAGCCGTAAGCTGCTGCCCTATGCGGGAGTCCTCAGTTTCCTGGCCATGGCGCCCTTCGTCATTCCGGGCATCGTGCTGGCGATCGCGTTCTACTCCGCCTATGCGCCGCCGCCCTTCGCGCTTTACGGCACCGCCACCATCCTGATCCTGGCCTTCGCCACCCGCTTCCTGCCGATCGGCTTCGCCAACGCCGATGCCGCCATCCGCAGCATCAACCCGGAAATGGAGGAAGCGGTCCGTATCCTCGGCGGCGGCCGCCTGCTGGCCATCCGCAAAGTGATGGCGCCGCTGATGAAGCGGAGCCTAATCGGCGCCTGGCTGCTGATCTTCATCCCCGCCACGCGGGAACTCTCCAGCGCCATGTTCCTCTATGGGCCGAACACCCGGACCATGTCCGTCATGCTCATGGATATGAGCGAAGAAGGCAATTTCGAACACCTCGCCGCGCTTGGCTTTTTGCTGCTGGCCGCGACATTGGTCATCGTCGGTCTGGCCACGGCATTGCTGGGTCGCGACTTCATGTTAAGGCGGGAACGTCAATGAGTAAGCTGTCCCTGATCGGGCTGGGCAAGAGTTTCGGCAAAACCCCCGCCGTCGTCGATGTCGACCTGACCTTGCAGGAGGGCGAATTCGTCTCCCTGCTCGGCCCGTCCGGCTGCGGCAAGACCACCACCTTGCGGATGATCGCCGGCTTCATCAAGCCGACCGCCGGTACTATAGAGATGAGCGGGCAGGTCATGTCCTCCCCGTCTCTGGTGGTCGCGCCCGAAAAGCGCGGCATGTCGATGATCTTTCAGAGCTACGCCATCTGGCCGAACATGACCGTCGGCCAGAACGTCGCCTTCGGCCTGAAGCTGCGCAAACTGCCGACCACCGAGATCAACAAGCGGGTCGACAAGATCCTGGACACCGTCCAGATGCTGCACCTGAAGGAACGCTATCCCGCCGAACTGTCCGGCGGCCAGCAGCAACGCGTCGCCCTGGCCCGCGCCATCGTGATCGAGCCCGCCGTGCTGCTGCTGGACGAGCCACTGTCCAACCTGGACGCCAATCTGCGGGAGGAAATGCGGACCGAAATCCGCCGCCTGCACGATGAGTTCAAGATCACCACCGTCTACGTCACCCACGACCAAGCGGAGGCCATGGTCACCTCCGACCGCATCGTGGTGATGAACCACGGACGCATCGAGCAGGTGGACGATCCGGTCACTCTATATACTGTACCAAAAACGCGCTTCGTCGCCGGATTCATCGGCCGCACCAACTTCCTGGACGGACGGGTGGAGGGCAACCAGATCGTGTTCCCCGGCTTCACCGTGCCGGCCGACCTGGCGCCCGACGCGAAGAGCCTGCCGCGAGACGCCAGTTTCTCGGTCCGGCCGCAGACCATCGCCATCCAGCGCACCGCGCCGACCTCGACCGACCGCATCTGGTGGGTGCAGGGTAAGGTGACCGAGCGGGCCTATCTGGGCGAGTATTGGGAATACGGGGTGCGCCCTGCCGACTCGGATATCCGCATGCGGGTCAGCACGCCGCCGACCGACATGTATCAGATCGACGAATCCGTCTGGCTGGGGATAGACCCGGCCCGTTCGGCCCGGGTTCCGGCGCCTGGTAAAACGGTCTGAGTGAAGCGCTCCCCCTCCCCTTGCGGGAGGGGGCTGGGGGGAGGGGTTTCACGCAATATCCGGGCGGAATTACCCCTCTCCCCGCCCCCTCCCGCAAGGCGAGGCGGAGAATTCTCTCCCGCCGTCGCCGGGTGACGCGATCGGTCGATGTTTCGAACAGCTGATAATAAGGACTCCGATTGATGAACGACGCTGTGACGATCCCTTTGCGCACGGACAACATGCTGGCCGAGATCGACGGCCCCATCGGCTGGATGACATTCAACAAACCGTCCCGCCGCAACGCCGTGTCCTTGGACATGTGGGAAGCGATGCCGGAGATCCTGGACCGGTTCGAGCAGGACCCGGCGGTCCGGGTCGTCGTGCTGAAAGGCGCCGGCGATGTGGCGTTCGTGTCTGGCGCCGATATTTCCCAGTTCGAGAAGTCGCGCGCCTCGTCCGAAGCGAACGAGCATTACGACCGCATGCTGGATAACGCGACGAAGCGGCTGCAGGAATGCAGCAAGCCCACGATTGCGATGATCAAGGGTTGGTGCATCGGCGGCGGCATGGCCATCGCGGTCAGTTGCGACATGCGGATCGCCACCGAGGGGTCGAAATTCGGCATTCCCGCGGCGCGACTCGGCCTGGGCTATGGCGCGCCGGGTGTGTCGAAGCTGATGGATCTGGTCGGTCCGTCCTTCACCAAGGAAATCTTCTTCACCGCGCGGCATTTCAGTGCGGCGGAGGCGGCGACCATGGGGCTGCTCAATCGTGTCGTCGCGGACACCGATATCGAGTCGTACACGCGGCAGTATTGCGCCACGATCGCCGATAACGCCCCAATGACGATGCTTGCGCTGAAACGGACCGTCGGGGAGCTGATCCGCGGAGAGAAAGCCGATCTGGCCCTGTGCGCCCGTCTGGTCGATGAGTGCTTTGAGAGCCAGGATTTCATCGAGGGACGGCGCGCGTTCATGGAAAAGCGCTGGCCGGTCTTCCGCGGGGTCTGATCGCCAAGGGCCGGTCCGGCGGCAAGCCGAGCCGGGGGCGTTCAACAAATCGTGATCGTGGGGAGGACTCGGAAGTTCCGGGTTTGTACCTTCTGGCGTCAAAATGCGCGAACGCCGCGGGTCACTTGGAATTATCGTGCTTTTATCGCTCATGCTGTTGGTAACGGCTGGGCCGGAGGGCAGCCCCAGCCCATCGCGTCATCGCCGGGCTTGCCCCAGCAATGACGAGGCGGCTGTGCATGGGTCAATCTTTCGGCCGATTGGCATAAGACAGGACCGGAGAGCACCTCCCTTTGTGGGCCTGGGCCATGTAACGGCCCGAGGGCACGCAACCTTCCTACGAGCCGCCCCGCCCCAACCATGAGCGATCTCGCGGCCCAAGCTCACAGGGGCCACGGCATTCACACATCTCGGCGGTGCAGAAAATTTTCCCCCTCTCCTTGCGGGAGAGGGCGGGGAAAGGTGATTTCGCATGGATACTGCGTGCAACCCCTCCCCCTGCCCCCCTCATGCAAGGAGAGGGGGAGAATTTTCTCCCGCCAGCATCCCGGTCCGCGATGTGTGGATGCCGTAGGCTCACAGGGGAGGGGGGAATGTTCCCTGCTCTCCAGATATGCGAACGCCCATCTCGCCCGTCTCTGCCGGCTGTCTTGCCTGTTGGTCACCCGCCCAGACCTCGAATCCCTGAGATGAAGCCCCGATCAAGGCCCCGGGCGCTGCCGGAATGGCGAGTCGGATTGCCCATCGGTTGTTCCTGACATCCCGTGCCCGAGCGTCCGGCGCCGCCAGAAGAGGGGGCGCGAGCCCCGATTCCAGCTTCTATCGGCCATTGGGCGCGACGGCTCCGAATATCCGCTGCTGTCTGGCGGTGTGACCGGAGCGGTTGGCGCGGGCGAGAACGCCGGATTAGTAGGACCTGGATCACAGGTTGCCAAAGGTTTAGTGCAAAACATTGACATATGGCAGTTGTGTGCGTGCTAAACGCGATAGGCACGCATTCGTATTGTAATTCTATTGTCGTACGCGCCGAGCATTTGGCCTCCCAGCTTTATTCGGAGCCATGGCGCTCGGCGAGTCGAAGGTGTGCCGGGAGGTTATTGATGCGAGGGTGTGTCAATATGTTGCGGCGCGATATACCGTTGGGGGTACGATGAGATGTTTCCGAGAATTCCGGCAATTTCAATCACATTATTCCCTGTGGCGTGATGACGGTCGGTCGGAAAAGGGACGTTTCGTGGTTGCGTTATCCCTGCTTTTCTATATGATGAACGAGAGTTAGGGGTTGGTGCGAATTTTGAGACGCAAGCGCCGCAAACAAAAAGATTGCAAAACCGGGGCTGGTGTCTATAATTCGGTCTCAGCGACTAAAAACGAATTGATCTTAGATATGTTCCGTGGACGGAGGATGACATGCCTGTAACAGTGCCCGGTACTACCGGAAACATAACCATCGCAACCTCGACTGGTGACCTCCTCGGCCTGTCACAGCAGATTTCCTTCGCGCTCAGCACCCTGGGCGGTGCACTGAACACCACGCAGCAGACCCTCAGTGGTTCCGTCGTGGCCCCGACCGCGCCGACGGTGGGGTCGGGAACGCAGACCTCGCTGATCCTGACCGGGGCGTCGTCGGTCAACGCGACGGTGCCGGCGGGCTACAACTACGTTATCGACAACACGACCGGTCAGTCGACTGTCGTTGGTTCCAACATCCAGTTGGTGGGCAACGAAACCGGCGGCACATACAGCGTCACGGGCAGCACCACGGTTGCCGCGACGGGTGGCAACAACGCCATCTACGGCACCGGTAAGAGTCAAATTTCCGCAGGCGCCGGCAACGACACGGTGTTCATCGCGGGCAGCGGCACGGCGGCTGGCGGTGGCGGCACCAACACGCTGGTCGGCAGCGGCAAGACGGTCCTGCTGTCGGGCGGCACGAAGGACCTTGTCTTTGCATCTGACGGCGATAACACGGTTAACGCCAGCGGCACCGGCGCGGCCATTTTGGGCAATGCGGGCACGATCACTGCCTCGATTTCCGGTGGCAACACGACCGTCGCCGCGGGCGGTGCAAACCTTTCCGCGACCCTGTCGGGCAGCGGCGGTGTGGTCTTCGGCGGCGCGGGCACAACCAACCTCTCCATCAGCGGCAGCGGCAGCACGTTGGTTGGCGGCACGGGTGCGGGCACGATAAACTCCGGCGCCAGCGGCTCGCTGATCTTCGGTCAGTCCGGCAGCCTGAGCGTCCAGTCCGGTTCGGGCTCCTCTACCTTCGTTGGTGGTTCCGGGTCGGCCACGGTCAACGCGACCGGTGGCGCACTGGCATTCGGCAGCACGGGTATCCTCAACTTCGTCGGCGGCACCGGGATCCTTACGGTCATCGGTGGCGTGGGCGGTCAGGAGCGTGTGACGGTCGGCAGCGGTGGCATCCAGCTTCTGGAAGGCACTGGCGGTCAATCGACCATCACCAGCGGCGCCGGTGTTGCGACACTGTTCGGTGCGTCTGGCTCGGTGATCAACTTCGTTGGTTCCAACAAGGGGTTCCAGTATCTCGCTGGCAGCGGAAGCGAGACGATCAACGCGGCCGGTTCTTCGACCGCCAACACCCTGTTTGGCAGCCAGGGCGACAGCAACAGCGGCGCGCGCATGATCGGTGGTAGCGGCGTTGATCAGATCGTTGCTGGTGCAGGCACCGCGACGATGACCGGTGGTGCCGGTGCCGACTTCTTTGACTTCTTCAATATCCTGACGGTCGGTAAGGCCAACATCGTCACTGACTTCGACTCGAACGACCTGGTCGGTCTGCTAGGCTACAACCAGACCGCTGACGAGTTGCGCGGCACGGCAAGCTTCACCGCAGGCGTTGGCGTGACGCTGACCCTGTCGGACAACACCACCATCACGTTCAGCAGCCTCACCAACGCCTCGCAGTTGAACGGCAGGATTGTCACGAACGGCTAAACCTACCGCTGGCGGACTTTGCGATACCAAATACGACCAACGCATCCAGCGTTGGTCGTATTTTCTTTAGGGCGGCTCGGCCAGTTCCTGAAGCCCACCCTCCATGATCGCGTGCGGCGCTTCGAATGAGGCCCAACTTGCCAACCCCAGCACACCAAAAGAAAATCCATGGCGCAGGCACAATTGCCCGCAAAATCCGCAGCGCTCATCTCAGAGCGCGTTTCCGGTTCGGCACCGAGATTCCGGATAGCGAAATCGGTAACCTTCAAGGCTATCGCTTTCTCGCCGACGCGGCAGCGAAGTTCCACGGTCTGATCTACCTGTTTGGCTGGTTCCACCATCCGGCTGATGAACTGGTCGATATGTTCGTCATCGATTCCGGTACCGCGCCATACACGGTGGAAGTCGGTCTGCCGCACGCCGGAATTCCTACCCTGGGACCCGATCTCGGTTTTCGGATGCAGATATTCCGCCGGTCGGAGACCATCGACGAACACCTGCACGTCGTCTTCGTCACCAAGCTCGGCCGCTGGAAAGTCGTGAAGGTCGCGGATCTGTGCAAGGCCCGCATCTCGCAAGCGCGCTATTTCGATTTTGAGCGCCGCTTCATCGCCCACACGAAAACCCTGCCGGATGCGCGGATCCTCGATGTCGGCGGTCGGGACAGAAGCGGCGTCGATCGCAGTCTCAGCTTTGAACCGAATGCGGTCACCGTGCTCGATGTGCTTCCGAGCGAAAATGTGGATGTGGTGGGCGATGCGCATAATATGGCGCAGTTGCTACCGCATGGTGCCTTCGATGCGATCTACTCCGTCAGCGTGTTCGAACACCTCCTGATGCCATGGGCTGTCGCGTTGCAGATGAACCATGTCCTGAAGACCGGCGGAATCGCTTTCATCGCCACCCATCAGACGATCGGCATGCACGACGCCCCCTGGGATTTCTGGCGGTTTTCGGACACGGCCTGGGACGGTATCTTCAACAAATTCACGGGTTTTGAGATTGTGGAGCGCATGCTCGACTGCGAGCAATTCGTTATCCCCTTCGTCTGGAGCCCGGGAAAACAGGACGCGGAACGCGCCGCGGGGTTTGAGGTCTCGGCCGTCTGGGTGAAAAAGACACACGCGCCGACCGTCTCCTGGGATGTGATCGTCGCGGATATCGCCGCAACCTCCTACCCAACCTGACCAGGCCTTTGTTTCATTGACCCAGACCAGGATTCCCGCGCAAGCCGATGCCGATGCGGGACGTCGGACATTGTCGATTTCGGCCATCATTCCGCTCTATAATGGCGCGGCGTTCATCGAACAGACGCTTGAAAGCGCGCTGAACCAAACCCTGTCGGCTGATGAGATCATCGTCGTGGACGATGGCTCCACCGATGACGGCCCCGACATCGTGCGTCGGATGGCGCAGACCCATCCGATCCGGCTGATCGAAAAGCCGAACGGCGGTCAATCCTTGGCCCGCAATCATGGCGTGGCACAGGCGACCGGCGACCTGATCGCGTTCCTGGATCACGACGATCTTTGGTATCCGAACCATCTGTCCATTCTGATGGAACCCTTCACCCGCCCGCGTGCAACCGCGCTCGGTTGGACCTATAGCAATCTTGATCGGATCGATCGGGACGGGCGGATGCAGGTCCGCTCCTTCCTGTCGACCCAGGAAGCCAATCACCCGAAGCGGTCTTTGGACGACTGTCTGTCAGAGAACATGTTCATCCTGCCATCGGCATCCGTGATCGATCGGCGGGCTTTTCTCGCGGTTGGCGGGTTCGATGAGAGGCTGTCGGGGTTCGAGGATGACGACCTGTTCCTGCGGCTGTTCCAAAATGGCTACGACAACGAGTATATAGATACGGCGCTGTCGTGCTGGCGGATTTTCTCAACCAGTTCCTCCTACACGCCGCGCATGGCCGCGAGTCGGCGCATCTATGCCGAGAAGCTGCTGCGTCAATTTCCGGACAATCCCGCGTTTGCGCAGTACCACACGACCAAGCTGATCGTGCCCCGTTTCCTCGGGCAGGCCATGGAAGACGCGCGTGGGGCACTGCGGTCGGGCGATCCCGCGCTGATCGAGACCTGCCTCGCCGATCTGGAGTTCCTGCGTGGTCACGTGCCCGACCATTACAGTATCGAGCCCGGCCGGCGTCGGTATCTGATCACGGCGATCATCCCACTCTATAATGGTCGCGATTTCATCCGGGAGGCGCTGGAAAGCATCCTGACCCAAACCCTGCCGCCGGATGAGATCATTGTCGTGGACGACGGTTCGACCGATGACGGAGCCGATATCGTCCTGGAGATGATCAAAACCCACCCGATCCGCCTGCTGCGCAAACCCAACGGCGGCCAATCATCGGCGCGGAACACGGGGGTCAAGCACGCCCATGGCGATTTGATCGCGCTGCTGGACCAGGACGACATTTGGTATCCCCACCATCTCGCGACCCTGGTCGAGCCGTTCGCTGAATCGCGGCCGACCGCACTTGGGTGGTCCTACAGCAATCTGGATCGCATCGATCACGATGGATCGATGCTCATCAAGTCCTTCATCGGCGCCACTGGCACGTCGCATCCCAAGACCAACCTGATGCAATGCCTGGGGGAGGACATGTACGTTCTGCCGTCGGCGTCGCTGATTTCCCGGAAAGCGTTCCAGGAGATTGGTGGCTTCGACGAAACCCTGTCGGGGTATGAGGACGACGATCTGTTCCTGCGTCTGTTCCGCGCGGGGTATGAGAATGTTTATATCGACACGCCATTGTCCAAGTGGCGGATCTATCCGACCAGCACGTCCTACTCGCCGCGCATGGTGGCCAGCCGCCTGATCTACGCTGGGAAGCTGCTGCGGGCGTTTCCCGATGACAGGGTGCAGGTCCGCTATTACGCGAGCCGCCTGATCGCGCCCCGTTTCTTCGCCCAGATGATGGCCGAATATCGCAGGTCGCTGACGTTTGGCACCAGTGAGCAGACAAGGCTGGCCCTGAGCCACCTGCATTTCATCGCGCGATTCCTGCGCAGGCGATCGCGCTATCTGGTCATGGTCGTGCTACCGCTTTTGTGGATCACGCCGCTCGCGAAAGTCCTGTTGGCCGTCCGGAACCTGCTGCCGTCCGCATCGCGCCGGGCGTTGAATCTGGTTCGATGATCGGCGGAAGCGGAACCCGGATGTTTCCCCGTTGGACGTGTCGTGACCCGCGCGCGCGATGACTCGCCGTTGGTTGCGATCCTGCTGTCGACTTTCAACGGCTCGCCTTATCTGGACACGCAGCTTCAGAGTTTCCTGACCCAAAGCCATACGAACTGGGCGCTGCACTGGCGTGATGACGGTTCGTCTGACAATTCGGTGGCGTTGGTGACCGGGTTCTCGGAAGGGCCGGGTTGCGGTCGGTGCGTGCGGCATGCGTCGGGAGAGCGCCTGAACGCGCCGGCCAGCTTCCTGACGTTGTTGCGCCAGTCGGTTGCCAGTCCCGCGGCGATGTTCGCGTTCTCCGATCAGGATGACATTTGGTTGCCGGAGAAACTGGCGCGTGGCGTCGCCGCGCTGTCGGGCATTCCGTCTGGCATGCCGGGGCTTTATTGTGCCGGCCACATCTTGGTTGACGATAGTTTGCGGCCGATCGGACATGCGCCTGTCGTGTGGCGGCCGCCCAGTTTTCCAGCCGCCATTACGCAGAATATCGCGCAGGGCTGCACGGTGATGCTGAACCGGGCGGCGGCGGAACTGATCGCGGGCAGTGAGCCGGCGGATCAGACCTGGCACGATTGGTGGTCCTATATTGTCGTGACCGCGTCGGGTGGTCGGGTGGTGGTCGATCCGGCGGAAACGATGCTGTATCGACAGCATGGCACCAACCAGGTGGGCAATGCCGGCAGTCTCTTGCAACGAGGCGTGGGCGTGTTTCGCCGAGGCCGCCGGCCGTTCATGTCGTTGGTTCGCAGTCACATAAATGCCCTGCATCGGCAACCGCATCTGTTGACCGACACATCCCGTGCGCAGCTCGCGGTGATCGAAAAGGGCCTGAACGGGGGTTATTGCGCGCGTCTGTCGGCCCTGCGTCTGCCGGGATTTCGCCGGCAATCCTGGCCGGAGGATATGGTGTTTCGTTTGTGGTTCCTGCTGGGGTGAACCGGTTCGGGCGTTCCTTCATCGGCATTGCCGGTGAGGGCAGTGCATCGGTCCTCGCCATGTGCGGACAGGTATTTTAGCATGACGCTCTCCGGGCGCTCGGACGCCCGCATCCAACTGTCAGAGAGCATCCCAATGCCGCTTCCCCGAACCCCGTCGATGCGCCTGGACGGGCGGCGCGCCCTTGTCACGGGTGCGGGCCGAGGCATCGGCCTCGCCGCCGCGGCTGCCTTGGCCCAGGCCGGCGCGCATGTCGTGCTGCTGGCCCGCACCGGCGCCGAAATCGAGGCCGCCGCCGCCGAAATCCGTGACGATGGGGGCAGCGCCGAAACGCTGACCCTGGACGTGACCGACCTGGCGTCCGTGACATCCGCCATCGACGCGGCCGACCCGTTCGACATCCTGGTGAACAACGCCGGCACCAACCGGCCTCGGACGTTTCTGGAGGTGACGGAAGACGATTACGACGCCATCACCACGCTCAACCAGCGGGCGGCGTTTTTCGTGGCCCAGGCTGTCGCGCAGCGGATGGTGGCGGCGGGCAAGCCGGGCTCGATCATCCATATTTCCTCGCAGATGGGCCATGTCGGTGGGGCGCGTCGGACCGTCTATTGCATGACGAAGCATGGGATAGAGGGTCTGACCAAGGCCATGGCGATCGATCTGGCGCCGCATGGGATTAGGGTGAACTCGATCGGTCCGACCTTCATCGATACGCCCCTGACCAAGCCGTTTTTCCAGGACAACGCCTTCCGCGACGACGTGCTGCGGCGGATCAAGCTAGGCCGCCTGGGGCAGGTGGAGGACCTGATGGGCGCGGTGGTTTTCCTGGCGTCCGACGCGGCGGCGCTTGTCACCGGCACCGCGCTTGTGGTCGATGGCGGCTGGACGGCGGAGTAGGGCAATGATCCGGGTTCTGAAACACGGCGCGACGGAAGCGGAAAAGACGGAAGCGGACCGCAAGGTGCGCCAGACGGTGGAATCGATCCTGGAGGACGTGACCGCCCGCGGCGACACCGCGATTCGCGAATTGTCGGTCAAGTTCGACAAATGGGACCCGCCGAGCTTCCGGTTGCGCCCGGACGAGGTCGCGTCGCTGATGAATTCCCTGCCCACGCAGGTGATCGACGACATCAAGTTCGCCCAGGTGCAAATCCGCCGCTTCGCCGAAGCCCAACGGGCCGCGCTGACGGATATCGAGATCGAAACCCTCCCCGGCATCCGCCTGGGCCATAAGAACATCCCGGTCGCCAGCGTGGGTTGCTATGTCCCCGGTGGACGGTATCCGATGGTGGCCTCCGCCCATATGTCGGTGCTGACCGCCAAGGTCGCGGGCGTGCCGCGAGTCGCTGCCTGCACCCCGCCGCTGAACGGGATTCCGCCGGCCGCGACCGTTGCCGCGATGTCGCTGGGTGGTGCGGACGAGATCTATCTTCTGGGTGGGATTCAGGCCGTGGCGGCCATGGGTCTCGGCACAGCGACGATCGCGCCGGTGGATATGCTGGTCGGTCCGGGGAACGCGTTCGTCGCCGAGGCCAAGCGGCAGTTGTTCGGCCGGGTCGGGATCGATCTGCTGGCAGGTCCGACGGAAACCCTGATTATCGCCGACGACACCGCCGACGCGGAAATGTGCGCCACGGATCTGTTGGGGCAGGCCGAACACGGGCCGACCTCGCCCGCCATTCTGCTGACCACCTCCACCAAGATCGCCAACGAAATCCAAGCCGAAATCGACCGGCAGCTCGGCGTTCTGGCCACCGCCGAGATCGCCGGTGCTGCCTGGCGGGACTACGGCCAGGTGATCCTGTGCGACACGGACGAAGAATTGCTGTCGGAAGCCGACCGCATCGCGTCGGAGCATGTGCAGGTCCTGACAAAGGAGCCTCGGTGGTTCCTGGAGCGGATGACCAATTACGGTGCGCTGTTCCTGGGCAAGGAAACCAACGTGGCCTATGGCGACAAGGTGATCGGCACCAATCACACGCTGCCGACCAAGCGCGCCGCTCGCTACACCGGCGGCCTGTGGGTCGGCAAGTTCCTGAAAACCGTGACCTATCAGCAGGTCAGCCCGGAAGCGACGGCGATGATCGGGGAGTATTGCTCCCGCCTCTGCGCCATCGAGAACTTCGCTGGCCATCAGGAACAGGCCGATCTGCGAGTCCGGCGCTATGGCGGGCGGAACGCGCCGTGATGCAACGGATGGTCCCCCGGATGGTCACCGCGTGAGCGACAGCGCGCCACTGGACGAAATGGCGGATGGCTCCGGCCAGATCCGCCCCCATTGGCGCGGACTGCTCGGCGCGATTTTCGGTCTCGGCCGCGACACCTTGGCGGCTCGGGCGCGGATGCTGGAACAGGCCTTCGCGGAGGAAGGCATCACCGCGATGCTGCCCGGAGAGCAGGCGGTCAACTGGCGCTGCGATCCGATCCCGCTGCCGATTGCCGCGGCGGAGTTTGCCGCGCTCGAATCCGGACTGGGGCAGCGGGCGACCTTGCTGGAAGCGATTCTGGGCGATCTGTACGGCCCGCGCGACCTGCTGGCCGAAGGCGTGTTGCCACCGGCTCTGGTTTACGACAATCCGGCCTATCTGCGCGCCTGCCGCACGGATGACGGCGGCAAGCAAGATCGGTTCCTGCATTTCTACGCCGCCGATCTGTTGCGCGGCGCGGATGGCGGCTGGCGGGTGCTGGCCGAACGGACGGACCAGACCGCGGGGCTGGCGTATGCGCTGGAAAACCGCCGCATTCTGTCTCGGGTCGTCCCGGAGCTGTTCCAGTCCCAGAAGATCATGCAGTTGCGCCCGTTCATGGATATCTGCGGCGACATGCTGCAATCCCTGGCCCCCAGTGACGGTGCCGGGGTGGCGCTGCTGACGCCGGGCCACAGCGACCCACTGTGGTTCGAACATGTGATGCTGGCCCGCGAACTCTCCATCGGCCTGGTGGAGGGCGGCGACCTGACGATAAGGGGCGGCAAGGTCTTCCTGAAAACCCTGCGCGGCTTGCAGCATATCGGCGTCCTGCTGCGCCGACAGTCCGGGGACATGGTCGATCCGTTGGAGCTTGCATCCGGGTCCGGCACGCCGGGCCTGCTGGACGCGGTGCGCGGCGGAGCGGTCCGCATCGTCAATGGCTCCGGCGCCGGCTTGGTGGAAGCCCCGGGCCTCGCCGCTTTCCTGCCCGCCTTGGCGCGCCGCCTCCTGGGCGAGGACTTGCGACTGCCCAGCCAGGCCACGTTGTGGCTGGGGGAGGGGGCCGTCGTGCGCACCGTGCTGCGCGATCTGGAAGGCTGGGTGATCCGCCCGGCGACCGACGGCGCCGCCGCACCGGTGCTGCCGGCCTTGTTATCGGTGGCGCAGCGGGAGGAATTGTCCGCTCGAATGGCCGCCAACCCGTCCCGCTATGCCGCGTCGGTGGCGCCCAACCCGTCGGTCGCGCCTTGCGCCGGTCCGAACGGGCTGGAACCGAAACCGGTGGCCCTGCGCATGTTCCTGGTTTTCGACGGCAGCCGCTGGCGGGCCTTGCCGGGCGGATTGGCGCGGGCCTTGTCCGAGGAAGACGCGCTCGCCGGCCGCTTGCCCCGCAACGCGATGTCGAAAGACGTCTGGGTTCTGGCCGAGGAGGCCACCGCGGTCCAGGGCGCCTTGGGCTTCGCCACCCCGGCTCTGGCGATAAGGCGCACCGCTGGCGACCTGCCCAGCCGGGTGGCGGATAATTTCTTCTGGCTGGGCCGGTATCTGGAGCGGCTGGAGCGGGCGGCGCGTCTGCAACGTGCGATCATCACCCGCATCCTGCGCCCATCGCCGACGCCGCGTGAATTGTCGGAAATGCAGTTGCTGGCCGCCAGTCTGCGCTCCGCGGGTGTGATGTCGGAGGAAGAGGCCAGCATCATCGGCCCGACCATGCTTGCCCCCGCCGTCATGCGCGCCTTCCGCCACCGCGGTAGCATGCGCGAGCTGCTGGGTCTGGTCTCCCGGCAGGTGGATCAGCTTCGTGATCGTCTGACCAGCGAAATGCATGCCGTCCTGACCCGGTCGCTGCGCGAACTGGGGGAGGCGATGCGCCAGCTTCCGCCGGACACCGATCCTCAGGCGCTGGAACAGGCGTCGCACCTGACGACCGAGGTGCTGCAATTCGCCGCCACGGTGGCCGGTCTCGCGGCGGAGAACATGGTGCGCGGCGGTGGTCGGCTGTTCCTGGATTTCGGCCGCCGGATGGAACGGGCGCGGGCGATCGCCTCCGAACTGGCACATGTGCTGGACCAGCCGCATGCCGTGTCCCAACCTGGGCGAGTGGAGGTCGGGCTGCGGCTGGCGTTGGAGTTGCGCGATTCGGTCATCACCTATCGCAGTCGCTATCTGGCGGTTCTGCAGGCGGCCCCCGTGCTGGATCTGATCCTGGCCGATGAGGGCAATCCGCGCGGCATGGCCTACCAGCTTCTGGCCATCCGCGACCTGCTGCGGGAAATCGTGGAGGACGGGGACAGCCTGCTGGCCTCGATCGATCCCCTGTTGCAGGAAATCCACGACATCATCCGCGACGTGCAGCGCGCGCCGGATCAGATGGTCGCGGCCGCGCACCTGCCCCCTCGCATGCGGGCGCTGGAAGCCGCGATCGTGGCGGTGGCGGAGCGGGTGTCGCGGCGCTACTTCACCCTGCTGCCGATCGCTCGCAGCCTGGGTGTGGAGAATGAGCGCGTGCGGGGTGTGGCGTAGGGTGGTGCGAGCGGCCGGTCGGGCACCTTCAGGAAGGCCTGACCGTTTAGGGCCGAGTTCCGCTTTCGGGTGTTCGGGGGAACCCCACGGTCATCGGTTCACCCCTTCACGAGCTTCGTGAAGTCCGACCATTGTTCAACACGGAACGCGCGGATGTCCCGCACCGACGCGGGGGGCCACGGCAGGGCTTTCAGCGCGGTGACAGCCCCGAACAGGTTGGCCAGGTCTTCCGATGGCGTGGTGTAGAGGCTGCCTTGCACCCGGTTGAAACCGAAGGTGGCGAACGTGCTGCCGATATCGGCATAGGCTTGGGCAACGCCTTTGGGATGGTGCTGCGCGGTGTCAGCCACGACGAGGTCAAAGGCGATGGCGAACATCAGCGTTCCCGGGGGTCGTCCAAAATTTCGGCCAGCCGGTAATCCAGCTCCTCGCCGGTTTCCACCACCCGGATCCGCATCAGACGGTCCCCGCCGGGCAACTCATCCCCAGTGCTGATGATCTCGTAGACCGGACCGACTGCGCCGAAGCGCCGCCAGGTCCCGAGGAGGTTGGCGGGTTGGGGCATCTTCGCGGGTTCTATGTGAGTTTGCATGACGTCACACCTGCGCGCGGAGAGGCGGGCGATTGAAGGAATTCGTACCCAAATCCTGGGGCTGGCATTCGAATTTGTCAATAGATAGCTATATCTTTGACAGGGCGCGGCTTTGCCGTGGACGCGGGCTCGGGCTGGCCCCGTCACATGAAACCCAAACGCACACCCTTGCACCGAAGCCCGCCCCGACCGATACATTCGCCATGAACGAAAGCAGCGTGACGGTCGCGGCCCCGGTGCCGCGCCAGGAGCCGGCGGCGGCCGATGGACCGCGCTATGACTTCAACTCGGCCGAACCCAGGTGGCAACGGGCCTGGGCGGAGCGCGGCTGTTTCCGCGTGGAAGACGTCCCCACGGACGGCAAGCCCAAATACTACGTGCTGGAGATGTTCCCCTACCCCAGTGGCAAGATCCACATGGGGCACGTGCGGAACTACACCCTCGGCGACGTGGTGGCGCGCTACAAGCGGGCCAAGGGCCACTCCGTGCTGCACCCGATGGGCTGGGACGCCTTCGGCCTGCCCGCCGAAAACGCCGCCCGAGAACGCGGCGTGCACCCGGCCAAATGGACCTACGAAAACATCGCCAACATGCGCACCGAGCTCAAGCGCATGGGCCTGTCCCTGGACTGGGAACGCGAATTCGCGACCTGCCAGCCTGAATACTATCGTCATCAGCAGAAGCTGTTCCTCGACTTCCTGACCGCCGGCCTGGTGGAGCGCAAGGAAAGCTGGGTGAACTGGGACCCGGTGGACGGCACCGTGCTGGCCAACGAGCAGGTGATCGACGGGCGCGGCTGGCGATCCGGCGCTCTGGTCGAGAAGAAGCAGCTCAGCCAGTGGTTCTTCAGCATCACCAAATATGCCCCCGATTTGTTGTCCGCCCTGGAAGGCCTGGACCGCTGGCCGGAACGCGTCCGCCTGATGCAGTCGAACTGGATCGGCCGCAGCGAGGGTGCGCGGATGCATTTCGACCTGGCGGCTTCGGAAGCCGGGATCGACAAGGTCGAGGTCTACACGACCCGTCCGGACACCTTGTACGGCATGTCGTTCCTGGCGATCGCACCGGAACATCCGCTGGCCGCCTCCGTCGCCGCCCGGGACCCGAAGGCGGAAGCCTTCGTCGCCGAATGCCGCAGCAAGGGCACCAGCGAGGCGGTGATCGAAACCGGCGAGAAGCATGGCTACGACACCGGCCTGCGGGTGAAGCATCCGTTCATCGAAGGCGCCACCTATCCCATCTGGATCGCCAATTTCGTGCTGATGGAATACGGCACCGGGGCGATCTTCGGCTGCCCCGGACACGACCAGCGCGACCTTGATTTCTCCCGCAAATACGGCCTGGACGTGGTGCCGGTTGTGCTGCCTCCGGATGGCGATCCGGCCAGCTTTGCCATCGCCAACGATGCCTATGTCGGGCCTGGCACCATCTACAACTCCGACTTCCTGAACGGGCTGGACGTCGATGCGGCCAAGCGCGCCGCGATCGCTGCCCTGGTCGAGCGGAAGATGGGCGAGGGCGTCGTGAACTGGCGGCTACGCGATTGGGGCGTGTCTCGCCAGCGCTACTGGGGTTGCCCGATCCCGGTCATCCACTGCGACTCCTGCGGCGTGGTCGCGGTGCCGGACGACCAGTTGCCGGTGACCTTGCCGGAGGACGTGACCTTCGATCGGCCCGGCAATCCGCTGGACCATCACCCGACCTGGAAGCACGTCAACTGCCCCAAATGCCACAAGCCGGCGCGCCGGGAGACCGATACCTTCGACACCTTCGTCGATAGCTCCTGGTATTTTGCCCGCTATTGCAGCCCCGGCTCCGACCTGCCGCTGGTACGGGCGGCGGTCGATCATTGGATGCCGGTCGATCAGTATATCGGCGGCATCGAGCACGCGATCCTGCACCTGCTGTACTCGCGCTTCTTCACCCGCGCCATGAAGGCCACCGGCCATATCGCGGTCGATGAGCCCTTCGCCGGTCTGTTCACCCAGGGCATGGTGAACCACGAGTCCTACAAGGCCGCGGACGGCACCTGGCTCTATCCGGAAGAAATCGAAAAACGCCTGGACGGCACTGCCGTGCAACGCGGCACCGAGCTGCCGGTGACCGTCGGTCGCGTCGAGGCGATGAGCAAATCCAAGCGCAACACCATCGACCCGGGCGCGATCATCGCGCGCTACGGCGCCGACACCGCGCGCTGGTTCATCCTGTCCGACAATCCGCCCGATCGCGACATGGAGTGGACGGAATCCGGTGCCGCCGGCGCGTTCCGCTTCACCCAGCGCGTGTTCCGCCTCGCCGAGGCGCTGGATTCGGTCCCCACCGGCCCGCAACCCGCGGAATTCGGGCAAGCCGCTCGCACCCTACGACGCGCCACCCATCGCTGCATCGCCAGCGTGTCGGAGGCTTTGGACGGGTTCGCGTTCAACGTGGCGGTCGCTCGTCTGTACGAACTGGCGAACGCAATCGGCGACGCCGAACGGATCGGCAACAACGACGACGGCCTGGGTTGGGCAAGGCGGGAAGCGGTGGAAATGCTGGCGCGCCTCACCAGCCCGATGATCCCGCATCTGGCGGAGGAGGTTTACGCCCGCCTGCATCCCGGTTCGGCTGACCTGGTGGCCGACCTGCCCTGGCCGGACGCCGACCCCGCTCTGCTGATCGCCGAAAGCGTCACCATCGCCGTGCAGGTGATGGGCAAGCTGCGCGGCACGATCGAGGTGCCGCCGAACGCCCCGGCCGACACGGTCATCGCCGCCGCGGAGGCCGAAATCAACGTGGCCCGCGCGTTGGAAGGCAAGCGCGTGGTCAAGCGGGTCCACGTGCCCAACCGGATCGTCAATTTCGTGATCGCGGGATGAAGCATGATCCCACCCGCCGAGGATTTCTAACTGGCCTCACCGGCGCTGGCGCCGTGGTGGGTCTGGCCGGCTGTGGTTTCCAGCCGATGTATATGCCGACGGCCTCGGGTGGCGCGGGAATCGCGGCGCGGGAACTGGCCGCGATCAACATACCGATCCTCGGCGACCGACCTGGCCAGTTGATCCGCCAGGCGTTGCAGGCGCGCTTCGCCAACGATTCCGGCACGTCGAAGCGTTACGACCTCGGCGTGGCGTTCTGGATCGCCGGAGAGGGGCTGGGCATCCAGACCGACAACAGCGCGACTCGTGTCCGCTTTACCGGTTATGCCAGTTGGGTGCTGACGGCGCAGGATCCCGCCCGCACCCGCCTGACCGACGGCACCGCCCGCACGATGGACGGCATGAACATCTTCAGCGCGCAGTATTTCGCGCTCGATCTGGAAAACGAAGTGCTGCAACGGCGCATGGCCGAAGTGCTCGCGGATCAGGTGGCGACGCAACTGTCCCTGTGGTTCCGCCAACGTGCCGCCGCATCCGCGACGGGCTGATCACGGATGAAGCTCGGTCCGGCGCAAGTCGCTGGTTTTCTGCGCGATCCGGGCGCGTGCCGGGTGATCCTGCTGTATGGCGACGATCTGGGCATGATCCGCGACCGGGCGGAGGCTCTGGTTAGAGCCGTCGCCGGCTCCCTCGACGACCCGTTCCTGGTGGTGGAACTGGCGCGGGAGGAGATGGGGCGTCTGGGGGACGAAGCCGCTTCCCTGCCGTTGACCGGTGGGCGACGGGTGGTCCGGGTGAGGGAAGCCGGGGACACCGCGACCGCCCAGGTGCAGACGATCCTGAAGGGCCGAGCGCCGGCGTTGGTGGTGCTGGAGGCGGGGGGGCTGGCGACAAGATCGCGCCTGCGGACCGCGGTGGAGGAAGCGCCCGACGGCGCGTCAATCGGCTGCTACCCGGAAGAAGGGCGAGCGCTGGAAGCGACGATCAGGACCACGTTGCAGCAGGCCGGAGTGGGCGTCGATCCTGACGCGCTGAACTGGCTGTCCGCGCAATTGGGCGCGGATCGAGCTTCCACCCGGTCGGAACTGGAAAAGCTCTCGCTTTACGTGGGGCCGGGCGGGCGAGTCGATCTGGACTCGGCGATGATGTGCGTCGGCGACCTCGCGGGACTATCTTTGGAGGACGCGTTGTTTGCCGCGACAACCGGCGATGTGGCGACCACGGATCGGGCCCTGGAGTTGGCGATTGCCGAGGGTGCGGCGCCTGTGCAGGTGATGCGCGCGGGCCTGATGCACTTGCAGCGGTTGCACCGCGCTCGTCTGGCGATGGAGGCCGGACGTATGAGTGCCGCCGATGCAGCCAAGACGTTACGTCCACCAATATTTTACCGCCGGACTGCTCCATTCACCCGAGCATTGGGACTTTGGTCTGTCAGCGCATTGAACGCCGCCATGGCGGGTTTGTCGGAAGCCGAACGGGGGTGCAAGAGGACGGGATATCCGGATTTTACGTTGTGTCGCAATGCTTTACTCGCCCTTGCTCGGCGGGCCTCGGCGGCTACCGGACGGCAGGCTCGGTAGCGTCAAGATATGGCCTATTATTAAGATTTCAGCAAGTTTTTGACGCTTTTCTTTCGGTGCCGACTATGCGACAAAATAGGGACGCCAGGATGGCGGACGCGCCTGGCGCGCTGGAGACCCGGAATGCCCATCCAGAATGTGGCTCACTGGCTTGTAGGCGACCTGTGTGAAGACCGAGCGGACCTTTCGGTCGGTGCCCTCGATCGCGCGCTCCTTGCCGAGATGGTTGACGAAACCGCTCCGGCTTGGTCGGTTGAACTGGCCGGCGATTGCGCGGCGGACAGCAGTCTCGTTGTGATGCCACCGGGGGCCGATGACAGGCTCGGTCCGACCTTCATCGTCCGACATGTTGGCAAATCGGTGCATATCGACGCCCTGCAGTGGGACGAATGCCACCATATCGCGACCGTGCCGACCATTCGGCACGCGGCCGACAGCCTGAGATCCCGTCTCGCGGCGCTGGTTGTTTCTGTATCAGCAACGAAACACTGAATTCCCGCCAAAAGACCCCGTCCAGCAGAAAGTAACCGGGTATGCGGTTGAGTGGATTGCTTCGGACCCGCTTCTGTCTGCCGATCGGTGGCGCGGCGGCCGTCTTGGGTTTCCTGACGCTCAGTCCGCAACCACCCACCAGTATGCCGACCAGCGTCGGCATCGTTTGGGTCTACTACGCCTCCATGTGCGCCACGCCGGGCGATTCCAACGATTGCCAGACCATCAAGGTGCAGGTCCGTCCGCAATTCGTGACGCAGGAGGCGTGCGCCGCCCATCGCGACGCGGAACTGAGCCAGCATGCCAATCCGCGCCTGATGGGAAGCTGCCTGAGGCAGCGAGAAGCCTGATTGCCGTTATTGCGGCGGCAGACCCAGTTGCCGGCGCGTGACCTCCAACGTGTCCTGACCGTCACGGCGACCGATCGCCCAGTTTGACCGCAAGCCACCACCGGCCGGGGCGGGCTGGCCGCGAGATACTTCAAACACCACCGTGCGATGGGCAATCCGCCACACTCCGTCGCGCCGCGTCAGGCGATCGACGTAGCGGCCGACGACCTCGGTTTCCACGGCCTGGTCCTTGGCGATCGGGGCGCCGCGCAGATAGGGCAGGCGCGCGTCGCCGGCTTCCGGGCTGATGCGCTGATGGGTGATGAAATAGGTCTCCATCAGAGCACCGTCCGGCCCGTCGAACTCGATGACCATGTTGCCGACGACATGCATCGACTGCTCGATGGTGGCGTGGCGCTTCACCAGGGACTCGATGAAGCCGTCGATGCCGCCCTTGTAGTTGCCGTGATCGTCATGCGCGTCGGTGTGGTAGGCGGACCGCACCATGTCCCAGTTTTTGCGGTCGACGCCGCGGATATAGCGGAAGAGGCAGTCCTGGATCTCCATCCGGTCCTGCATGCGTAAGCTGTCCATGTTTCCCCCCAATGTTGCAGTGCCCATGTTGCAGTGCACACTGTCCTGACGGCACAGTGCGATGAGACATTGAGACATTGTATGCGATTCATGAACACCCCGCTGCTGGCAGGGCGTGAGCGGGCGCCATTTCTGTTGCTGGTGGCACTGACGGCCTGCGGAACTCTGGGGATGCATGTGATCATCCCGTCCCTGCCGGCGACGGCGCGAGCCATGGGTATCCCGATCGCGACGGTGCAACTGACGATCACGCTCTATTTGATCGGCCTTTCCATCGGTCAACTCGTCTATGGTCCACTGTCCGACCGGTTCGGGCGGCGGCCGGTTCTGCTGGTCGGCATGACCCTGTTCACCCTGGCCAGCGTCGCCACGGCGATCGCTCCGACATCGGAGATCCTGATCGGCGCCCGCATCCTGCAATCGATCGGCGGTTGCAGCGGCCTGGTCCTGGGGCGTGCCGCGGTGCGCGATTCGGCGACACCGGAGCAGGCGGCCGGCCAACTCGCGCTGCTGACCCTGGTGATGTCCATGGTGCCCGCCATCGCGCCGGCCATCGGTGGGTTCATCACCGCCTTCGTGCACTGGCGTGCCAGCTACGTGCTGCTGGCCGGGATCGGAGCCGCGACCCTGCTGGCGACATTCCTGGTCCTGCCGGAAACCAATCAGGCCAGAACCGGCGGTTCCGCGGTCCGCTCGCTCTGGAGAGGCTATGTCCGGTTGCTCGGTTCCCGTGCGTTCCTGGGATATGCGATTGGCGGGGCGTGCTCCACGACCGCGTTCTATGGGTTCATGGCCGCGGCGCCGTTCATCTTCGAGAACCATCTCGGGCGGCCGACACATGAGGTGGGGTTGTATTACCTGGTCCTGATGCTGGGCGTCGCGCTGGGCAGCTTCCTGGCGAACCGTCTGTCGAAGCGGTTGCAACTGCGGACCGGGCTCCGGATCGCCAATGCGGTCACGGTTTGCGGCGCGGTGGGGTTCATGCTGGCCGATGTCACGGGCAATCTGAATGTGGTTGCCGTCGTCGGAACGGTCACCCTGTTCATGGTCGGGGCCGGGATGGCCAGCCCGTTTGCCCTGGCGGGGTCGGTCAGTGTCAACCCGCAGGCGATCGGCGCCGCGTCCGGCATGTATGGCTTCATCCAGATGGGCTACGGCATGCTGTGCACCGTGGTGGTCGAGCTTTGGAACCCGGGTGCTGTCTATCCGGTCGCGGTCGTGCTGCTGGGGTCCGCGGTGGCCGGGATGACGGTAATCCTGCTGACTGGTCGCAAAGCGGGCAGCGTAGGCCCATAAAAGGAGAAAATTCTCCCCCTCCCCTTGTGGGAGGGCGCTGGGGGGAGGGGCTTCCGGCATTGATCGCGCGGTTTCTTTCTCTCCCCTAAGCCGCTTCCCCAAGGGAAGGGGAGGGTTTTCTCCAGGGGGGGGGAATCCGAAAACATGGCGTCCGTTGGACGGACATGGGCCGGCTGGCGGATCACCGGCTGCCCAAACCCCGGATATCCCATCCCTGGCCTGCTCAGCGCTTTCGCGTCAAACACCCAAGGTGGGAGCGGTTTGCGGGTCTTCCGCCCATACGGTTCTGCGCGGGGGACCCAGCAATCGGCGTCCCTGCCGCGATTAAAAGTCTGAACCCCTGGCGAATCCGGCCCTGTTCAGCCCGACCAAGCCCTAATCGTCGCGGTGGACGCGTTCCATCTTCTCGTGCCGCTCCTGGGCCTCGATCGACAGGGTCGCGATCGGGCGGGCTTCCAGACGGCGCAGGCCGATCGGTTCGTCGGTTTCTTCGCAGTAGCCATAGGTGCCGGATTCCAGGCGGCCCAGCGCCTGGTCGATCTTGGAGATCAGCTTCCGGGCCCGGTCACGGGTGCGCAGCTCCAGCGCTCGGTCGGTTTCCACGCTGGCGCGGTCGGTGATGTCGGATTCATGGATGCCGCCCTCGGACAGGCTGGCCAGGGTCCCGGTCGCATCACGCAGCAGGTCGGCACGCCAGCGGAGCAATTTCTGGCGAAAATACTCGACCTGGATGGGGCTCATGAACTCCTCATCCTCCGAAGGGCGATAGTCAGGGGGCAGTGTCACCATCATGCGCGCCGGTCCTGCTCTTGACGTTCCCGCGAACCGCGGTCCGGCGGTTCCCCTCCGGGTCGCAAGCAGACCCGAACGGGCCGGCTTATAGCGGTGCCCCGCTCCCCCGCCAAGAGCGGATGGAGCCATTCAAGCGGCTGTAACGAAACCATTACCCAGCGGTTTGCCGGCGGGCCAGTTGCAACCGCCCCCGCAGCGCGATGGCCCCGATCAGGGCCGACAACCTGGGGTCCGTCGCGGCCGGTATCGCGTCCGCCATCTCCTGCAGTTTCCGCAGCGCCTCGGTCGGATCGCCACCGCCCAGCATGGCGCGCTGCAAGGCGCCCAGTTCCACCAGCATCGCCTCCCCATGGCGGGTCGCGCGCCGGTCCTGCTCCCGCGGGTCAGGCTCCTGCTGCAACGCCAGCAAGCCGTCATAGCTCAGGCTCGCGATCCCCTCCGCCCCCTGTGTCCGGGATGGCGCCCCGCCATCGGTCGGCACCGAGAACCGCCCGCCCGCCCCGCTGGAGGTTCGGCTTCGTGTCGTTGCCAGCCGGGTCGCCGCCTTGCCCACACCGTCGATCATGCCCACCACCATTCGTCGTTCCGACCAGGTCGTTTGCGCCGGTCGGCAATTTTCGCCGGGTTGGGGAAAGCGCCGGACGGCCGAATTCCCGGGGATTATGTGTGGCACGGCGCTTGCGGTGCCGAGGGCAAGATGACCGACAAACCTTTCCAACCCGTTATCGCCCTGCCCGTGTCCGGCGTATTGTCGCGGACGTTGTTGGCATTGTGTCTGCTGCTGGGGCCGGTCTGGTCGGCTCAGGCACAGGTGCGCATCAAGGATATCGCGGATATCGAGGGTGTGCGGGAAAACCAGTTGATCGGCTACGGCCTGATCGTTGGTCTGAACGGCACCGGGGACAAGCTGGACAGCGCGGTGTTCACGCGGGAGTCGCTGATCGGCATGTTGGAGCGGCTGGGCGTAAGGCAACACGCAAAAACTACCGCTTCAAGTTGGTGGCCTTGGCGAGATGGTATAGTTCCACTCCGGATGGAATGTGTCCCCCGTGATATTGAGAGCGGCCATCTCGGCATCTGTGACCTTGATGCCTTTCTGGTAGCTGCGCGTGT
>CALQHT020000010.1 GCA_943330455.2 Nitrosovibrio sp. Nv4
AGCCGCCATCCCCGGCGTCCTTGGATCGTCAGGCCGGGACGGAGAAACGGCGCCCAACCGAACAGAGAAACACTTGAGGAAGACCGGATTGGGTCGTTACCACCCACTCCAAACAGCGAGGAGGCCGATTATGTCGAGCAGCCCGCCACCTTCCAGGGCATCCGCCGTCCCGACGGCCGTATCGCGACACGCAACTACATCGGGATCCTGACCAGCGTAAACTGTTCCGCCCATGTCGCCACGTTGGTCGCCGACATGTTCCGCCGCAATCCGTTCAGCGGAGACGATCCGCTCGCCACCTACCCCAATGTCGATGGCGTAGTCGCGCTAACCCACAAGACCGGCTGCGGCATGACCCAGGATGAACCGTTGCGTCTGCTGCGACGCACGTTGGCCGGCTATGCGCGCCACCCGAATTTTTCCCACGTGATTGTCCTGGGCCTGGGCTGCGAGGTGAACCAGATTGGCGGCCTGATGGAAGAACAGAAACTCGCCGGCCGCCTGAAAGCCATGGATATCCAGACCATGGGCGGCACCCGCAAGACTGTCACCGCGGGGATCGAGTTCGTGAAGGGCGTGCTGGAGGAATCCAACATGGTGCGTCGCGAAACCTGCCCCGCCAGCGCGTTGACCTTGGCGCTGCAATGCGGTGGCTCCGACGGGTATTCCGGCATTTCCGCCAACCCGGCGCTCGGCGCGGCCTCTGACCTTTTGGTGCGCCATGGTGGGTCGGTGATCCTGTCGGAAACGCCGGAAACCTATGGCGCCGAACATCTGCTGACCCGACGCGCGGTGTCGCGCGATGTGGGCGAAAAACTGGTCGGGCTGATGCGCTGGTGGGAAGACTATACGGCTCGGGAAGGCGCCGAGATGGATGCCAATCCGTCCCCCGGCAATAAGGCCGGCGGGCTGACCACGATCCTGGAGAAATCCCTGGGCGCGATGGCGAAGGCCGGCAGCACCAACCTGGTGGATGTGGTGCAATACGCGGAAGAGGTCCGGGCTCGCGGCTTCGTGTTCATGGACACGCCTGGCTACGACCCGGTATCCGCCACCGGGCAGGTCGCGGGCGGCGCCAATCTGGTGTGCTTCACCACCGGCCGCGGCAGCGTGTTCGGCTGCAAACCATCGCCGTCCATCAAGCTGGCCACCAACACGCCGATGTTCAAACATATCGAGGACGATATGGACGTGAATTGCGGCACCATCCTGGATGGCGATGAGAGCGTGCAGGACTGCGGCCAGCGGATTTTCGACCTGATCCTGCGGGTGGCGTCGGGGGAACGGACCAAGAGCGAGGCGTTCGATTGCGGCGGGGCGGAGTTCGCGCCATGGGTGTTGGGGGCGACGATGTAGGGTCGCAGTTGACAGATCGTCCCTTGGCCGGGACGATAACGGGCCTTCGAGCACAGGTCAGCAATGAAAAAGGTCTTCGTCAGTTATAGTCACCGGGATGCGGCTTGGGTTCGGGATCGGCTGGTGCCGTGCCTGGACGCAGGCGGGGCCGAGACCCTGGTTGACTACAAATTGTTCACGGGCGGACGCACCGTGGTGGGCCAGATGGATGCGACTCAGGACGCGGCGGACCGGCACGTATTGGTGCTGACCAAGGACTACCACGCAAGTCCCATGTGCCGGCATGAGATGGATCGGGCGATTGCCAAGGACCCGACCTTGAACAATGGCGTGGTGGTGGTGATCCGGCGGGATGACGACCCCATCCCACCGGCCCTGGCCGCGACTTTGTGGGCCGACCTGCGCGATGACCAAGTCGCCGCGCCGTGGGACCTCGTGTTGAAACCCTGCGATACGTTTCTCGGCACCACGGCGCCGCACTGGCTGGAGACGCGGGATGAGGTAGTGCGGAAGCTTGCCGATAACATTTCAGTTAATCTGGTGGTGCTTGGGCCCGACCTTGCGTGGCGCCAAATTCTGGCGGATGCAAGCTCTCGCGTGCCGGGTGGGTTGCCGCTGATCGATTTGGAAGAACCGAGAACGATCCCCAGGGACGGCTTGGTCGCGGCGATGCTGCGGGCGGTTGGCGTGCATCAACCGGTGAAGCCGCCACCGCACGACCTGGGGCAGTTGGGGGACACCTTGGCGCACAAGACCCGCAGTCGGATCGGGCTGCTGCATTTTGATTTGGTGGCCGAGCGGGAACGATCCGAGAGCTATGGGGTGAACCTGTTCACCACTTTGCGCCATGTCATCATGGATCGGAAGAACCTGACCTTGCTGGCTCAGTCGCGGGCGCCATTTGGCGTGTTGTGTCCTACGGGGCATCCGCTATCGGTCATCGATATCCGCACGGTTGAGTTGAAAGCTCATCCGTGAGGATATTGTCCCTGAGCCAGTTAGGGCCGGGTTGGCGTAGTCACCTGTCGGCGTTGTACTGGTTGGGACTATTATATCGGCGACCACAACGGTTTCGATCTTCTCTTAAAAAGGTTGGATGGAGGCGCTCATTACTCACTGGGACCATGCTGCTGTGGCATATCGTCCCATATCTGATGTTGAGTCCGGGCGTGCTGTTTCTCACTATCCAGAAAATGGAAGAACCGCCCGTATGGGAGGCGGATAGTAGTTATTTTCAGGCGTCGTACTACTTACTGTATGTGATGACATTCTGGGTTGCACCCTCGATTTCAGTTGGAATTGCGGCTGGGATTGCTCTCTTTATTTGTGGCTGGGCTATCTTCTGGATTAATTTCAGGATTTTTGGCGAGGGCCCCGTCGGGATTGCCGTCTGGACCGCTGCCGGGATTGGCGGCGGGATCGCCTATGGGATCGCCGGCGGGATTACTGGCTGGCTTGGCGCCGGGATTGGCGCCGGGATTGGCGGGCGAGTTGCCGTCACGATTGCCGTCGAGATTGCCACGGGGATCGCCGTTGGGATCGCCGTTGGGATTATCGGCGGGATTACCGTTGGGATTACCAGCTGGAGCGCCAGCCGGAGCTCCAGCAGGATTGCAGACCGGATTGCCGCTGCGATTGTCTTTGGGACTGCCGGCGGGATTGGGGTTGGAATTGCCTTTGGGACTGCGGTTGGGATTGCCCTAACGCGAGTCTACTACATCCCGCTTCACATCCCCTTCCTATGGCCGATCCCCTTGGGCCGATTCTACCGATTTCATCCGGTGGCTTGGGACGACCTCTGCTCTTTCCCCTTTCCCGGACTTCATCACCTGCTCCTTGCCTACGCCACCCATGCTCCAAAGGCCGCCGAACAGGAACTCACCCGCCTGATCGACACCTATCCCAGCCAGCGCGCCGCTGCCCTGCGGGCACGCACCACACTTCTCGCACGTTCGATGGCAAACGCTCGGCTGACACAAATCGACCTGATCGCGGCAAGCCTTCCGCAGGGTGAAAAATCGTATCTCGCCCAGGTCCCGCTGCTGCGCGATCTGATTCATGACATCGCGCAGCAGCAACGTCGCATCGACACGGTGCCGCGCGCTTCGATCCGCGAGCCGTTGGCCCGCCAGCTATGCGAAACCATCCAGGCCTTCGGCAGCCGGGTCGGCGGCTTCAACGAGCCTCTCGCAACGGAATTCCGCACCGCCGCCCGGACCTGGAGCATTCCCGCCGAGCAGCAATGGCGGGAAGCCAAGGCGGTGAGCGACCGCCAACCGACGCAGCAGGTGTTCCGCGCCGGTGATCCGGTGGATATCGGTCAGGAGGCGTTCGTCCCGCGCACCGCCGTCGTGGGTGACATCGCCGCACAACTGACGCTCGCGACCGGCTGCCCTGGCCTGATCCTGTATGGCCGCCGCCGCACGGGGAAATCCACCGTGCTGCGCAACCTGCACAGCTTCCTGGGTCCTGAAACGCCGGTCCTGGTCCTGTCGATGCAGGACCCGGGATTGTTCACCTCCCAGGACATGTTCGCTGCGGGGATCGTGCGGGCGGTCGCCGGACTGTGGCCGAATGATCCGCTGCCGCAGGACGGACCCGCCCTGGCAGGCCTGATGGCCGCCCTGACCCAGGCCAACGACCGCCTGACCCGGGAAGGCAAGCGGCTGCTGATCACGCTTGACGAGTACGAGAACATCGACGCCAAGATCGGGGAGGGTGTGTTCAACGAGGACCTGCTGCACACGCTGCGGGAATCCATCCAGACTCACCGCCATATCGTCTGGATTTTCGCCGGCAGCCACGCGATCGAGGAACTGCCGCATGCGCCCTGGCCGTCTTTCCTCGTCAGCGCCCGCACCATCGAAGTGCCGATGTTCACGCCCGAGGAAACCACGCTGCTGCTGACCGAACCGATGCGTTCCTCTCCGCTGTGGCCCAAAGACGACCCGAGCCGGCCGCGCTTTGCCCCGGAGCTCTGGGGCCCCGGCGGGATCGAACGCATTCATGCCGAGACCGGTGGCTGGCCACACCTGGTGCAATTGGTGGCTGAAACGGTGATCGACCTTCTGAACCAGGGCACGCAACCCAACGCCGATGCCGCGCTGCTCAACCGAGCGTTGGACAAGGCGGTGGTGAGTGGGGACACGGTGCTGCGGGAACTGGTGGAACGGGAATGCGGTCTGCCTGGGGAGTGGGACTATCTCCGCAACTTCCGCCGCATGGATGCGCAGGCTCCGTCCGCGGACGAGGGAATCGAACGCTCCCTTCCTCGGCGGCGGATGATCGCGGTTGATGCCGAGGGAATGTGGCGTATGCGCGTGCCGCTGATGCAGCGCTGGCTGCGGGAGAGGGCGTAGACCGAGGGTATAAGCTACTTTGCGGGTGAGTTTGTGCGCAGAGGCCAAACCAGGATTGATATACAGTGCCGATATCGTATATAGACTGCCCATGAGAACCCTGCTCGACATCCCCGACACCCAGATCCGCGCCCTGGCCGCCTTGTGCGAGCGGGTGAACCAACCGCGTGCCGTCGTGGTGCGGGAGGCGATTACCGAATACTTGGCGCGTCACCAGCACACGGCGGACGGTCAGGCATTCGGCCTGTGGGGTGCCGCAACGGAAGACGGCTTGGCCTATCAGGAGAAAGCCCGCGCCGAATGGTGAAGGCGCTGTTCGACACGAACATCCTGATCGACCATCTGCGCGGCATTCCGCAGGCTCAGACCGAACTGGCGCTCTACCAGGATCGGGCGATCAGTATCGTGACCTGGATGGAGGTTCTGGTGGGCGCCGCGCCCGCGGTTGCCGCCGCCACGCGGGGCTTTCTGGCCGGGTTCACCGTGATCCCGATCGACGCGCCGGTGGCCGAACGCGCGGTGGCGCTGCGACAGAGCCAGCGGCTTAAGCTGCCGGATGCGATTGTGTGGGGATCGGCGCAGGTACATGGGATGTTGCTGGTGACGCGGGACAGCAAGGCGTTTCCCGCGGACGATCCCGGAGTTCGGATGCCTTACACGCTGTAAGGGCGAGGCATCCGCCCGATCGACGTAGCGGCGGGCCATCCGCCCCAACGGCGTAAGGGCGGGGCATCCGCCCCAACGGTCCGACCGAAGACGAGGCGTCCCTGCGCAACCCCCTGCCCCCGTGATACTCCTTGTTGATGGCGTCGAACCACATCCGTCCGGTCATCCTGCAGGTACTGCCGTCCCTCGTCACCGGTGGGGTGGAGCGCGGCACGGTCGAAATCACCCAGGCGATCGCCGACACGGGCTGGCTTCCCCTGGTGGCGAGCCAGGGCGGACCGATGGTGCAAGCGGTCGAAGACGCCGGTGGCCGTCACATCGCCCTGCCCCTGAAAGCGAAAACCCCGATCGGCATCTGGCGCAACGCCGAACGGTTGGAGGCGGTGATCCGGGAGCACGGAGTGTCCATCGTGCATGCAAGGTCGCGCGCGCCCGCCTGGTCCGCCTGGCTCGCCTGCCAGCGGACCGGGACCAAATTCGTGACCACCTATCACGGCACCTATGGGGAGAACCTGCCCTTCAAGCGCCGCTACAACGCGGTCATGGCGCGTGGGGAAATCGTGATCGCCGCCAGCCGCTTCATCGCCGATCTGGTGACGGCTCGCCACGGGGTCGATCCGTCCCGCATGCGCGTCATCCCCCGCGGTGTGGATACCGCTGTGTTCGACCCCGCCGGCGTGTCGGACGAGCGGCTTGGGCGGCTGCGGCAGACAT
Source organism: Nitrosovibrio sp. Nv4 (assembly GCA_943330455.2). Lineage (GTDB taxonomy): Bacteria > Pseudomonadota > Alphaproteobacteria > Acetobacterales > Acetobacteraceae > Rhodopila. The sequence goes on from CALQHT020000010.1 coordinate 6,096, forward strand.
GGCGTCTGCCGGAAGGGATGCGCGTGGTCATGCTGCCCGGCCGGCTGACCGCGTGGAAAGGCCATTCCGTATTGCTGGATGCCATCGCTCGCCTGAACCGGAAGGACGACGTGGTCTGCGTCCTGGTCGGATCGGACCAGGGGCGGTGGCGCTATTCGGCGCAACTCCGCCAGCGCGCCGAGGACCTTCGCATCGGCGAACGGCTGCGGATGGTCGGCCATTGCGACGATATGCCGGCCGCGATGATGCTGGCGGATGTGGTGGTGCATGCCTCGACCCAACCCGAAGCCTTTGGTCGCGTGGTGATCGAGGCACAGGCAATGGGCCGCCCCGTGGTCGCCTCCGATCTGGGGGGGCCGGTGGAAACCGTCGCCCACGGCGTCAACGGCTGGCGCATCCGCCCGAACGACCCGGTCGGGCTTGCCGCCGTGATCGAGCAGGTGCTGGCGATGGATGCGACCGCGCTTGCGGCGCTGAGCGAGCACGCCCGCGCGTCCGTGCCAACGGTCAAGGCCATGCAGCAGGCCACGATCGACGTCTACCGAACGATCTTGGCGCGATCGGAGCGATCGTGATCCCAGTGACGGTGCTCGGGTTGGCACCGTCCTGTTCTGGCCGCGTTGTAGGAACAGCCGATGTCCAAAAATTACCGCTCCAACAGGGATACGGACGCCAAACCCCGCCATGGCAGCAAGAGGAGCAGGTGCCACCGTCCCCGGACCAGGTTCGTCGCCATAGGGTCTCGGACCAGCGCATATCGCTGGGACGCCCGTGGTTCGACGCGCTCCGCAACGCGCCCGTTGCCGCCACCGTCGTGGTCCTGTCCTACCCGCATCCCCGGTTTTACCGCTCGGCATCGTCTTGGTCCGATTTTTGCGATTAGGCAAACGTCTCGGCGAAAGATTGCCGTGGCAAGCGTCATTTCGCTCAACCAAAGCCCACGGGAAACCACGATGCGCAAATTTACAGCAATGATTGCTGCCGGTTTGATCATGCTCAGTCATTCAACCGTGATGGCGGCCACCTATTCTGCCCTGATCAGCAGCGACAATCAGGTCGCGGCGGCCGCCAACACGCCATATCCGGTCAAAATGACTGGCGATGCCACGCCAGGCTACAAGGTTGACGGCTCCAAGGTAACGATCCTCAAGGCCGGCGATTATTTCGTCATCGGCGCCGCACAGGTCGGCGGTTCCGTGCCCGGCAACATCTATCTGTGGGTGCGCCTCAACGGAAAGGATGTCCCCGATTCCAATTCCATCCAGTACATCCCGTCGGCTCAATTCACGACCGTGCTGGTTTCGCAGGGCGAAATGACGTTCAAGGCCAACGACGTGCTCGAATTCGTCTACGCGGCAAGCGCACCCGGCCTGGGCCTGATCGCGTCGAAGCCGGCGAACATGCCCGCGGTGCCGTCCATCATCTTCACGATCTACAAGAACTGACGCGGGCCGTCCGACCCGTTCCATGGAGCGGGCCTGACACCGGCCGATATCAGGAGCGAACCGCGATGCGACACAAGCTCGTGCGCGGTTCGCCACCCCTGGCATCGAAAACGGCCCGCCCGGGCAAATCCATCCGACGCCATCAGTCGGGCGACCGACCGCGACACCCCTTCCAACCGCTTTTACGCATGTCGGGGTTGCGACTTCGGACCGCTGACGCCATAGACAGGCCTCCACATCAAATGGGAAGCCAGTCCGATGCCCGCGATCACCCTGCCCGACGGTTCCGTGCGCCAGTTCGATGCGCCGGTGACGGGCACTACGGTGGCCGAGGCAATCGGGCCCGGCCTCGCACGTGCTGCCCTGGCGATGAAGGTCGATGGCAAACCCGTCGATATCTCCACCGAGATCGACCAAGACGCCCATGTCGTGTTCATCACCCGCCGGGACATCGATGCGCTGGAGATGATCCGCCACGACGCTGCCCATGTGCTGGCCGAAGCGGTGCAGGAACTGTTTCCCGGCACCCAGGTCACCATCGGCCCGTCGATCGAAAACGGCTTCTACTACGATTTTGCCCGCAACGATCCGTTCACGCCGGAGGATTTCGCCCCGATCGAAGCCAAAATGCGCGAAATCGTGGCGCGTGGCGCCCGGTTCGAGCGCCAGGTGATGGACCGGGAGGAGGCGATCGCCTTCTTCCAGGCCAAGGGCGAGAAATACAAGGCGCAGTTGATCGAGGACCTGCCGCGGTCCGAAGTCATCACCCTGTATCGCCAGGGCGAATGGATCGACCTGTGCCGCGGTCCGCATCTGCGCACGACGGCCGATATCGGCACCGCGTTCAAGCTGATGAAAGTGGCAGGGGCCTATTGGCGCGGCGATCACCGCAACGCGATGCTGTCGCGCATCTATGGCACCGCCTGGCGAGACCAGAAGGAACTCGACGCCTATCTGCATCAGTTGGAAGAGGCGGAACGGCGCGACCATCGGCGGATCGGCAAGGATATGGGGCTGTTCCATATCCAGGAAGAAGCCGTCGGCTCGGTATTCTGGCATCCGAAGGGCTGGAAACTGTATCGCACCGCGGAAACCTATATGCGCCGCCGGCTGGACGCGTCCGGCTACCAGGAGGTGAAGACTCCGCAACTGGTGGATCGGATCCTGTGGGAGAAATCCGGCCACTGGGAAAACTACCGCCAGAACATGTTCATCGCGCATGTGGAGGACGAGGATAAGTCGCTCGCCCTGAAGCCGATGAACTGCCCCTGCCACGTGCAGATTTTCCGCCAGGGGCTGCGCTCCTACCGCGAACTGCCACTGCGCATGGCGGAATTCGGCGCCTGCCATCGCTACGAGCCATCCGGCGCGCTGCACGGCATCATGCGGGTGCGAGCCTTCACCCAGGACGATGCGCATATTTTCTGCACCGAGGCGCAGATCGCCCCGGAAACCGTGCGGTTCGTGGAGTTGCTATCCTCGATCTACCGCGATTTCGGGTTCGAAAGCTTCCGGGTGAAGTTCTCCGACCGGCCGGAGGCTCGCTCCGGCTCCGACGATGTGTGGGACCAGGCCGAGGCGGCGTTGAAGGAAGCCTGCGCGACCGCCGGCGTAGAATACGAATTGAACCCCGGCGAAGGCGCGTTCTACGGCCCGAAGCTGGAATTCGTCCTGCGCGATGCCATCGGGCGCGACTGGCAATGCGGCACCTTGCAGGTCGATTTCGTGCTGCCCGAGCGGCTCGACGCTGAATATGTCGCGGAGGACGGCGCCCGCCATCGCCCGGTCATGCTGCATCGGGCCATCCTTGGCAGTTTCGAGCGGTTCCTGGGCATTCTGATCGAACAATATGCGGGGCGTTTCCCGCTGTGGCTGGCGCCGGTACAGGCGGTGGTGGCAACCATCGTGTCCGACGCCGATGCCTATGCCGAGGAAGTCGCCACCGCCCTGACCAAGGCCGGCCTGACCGTCCGGACCGATCTGACCAACCAAAAGATCAACGCCAAGGTCCGCGAGCACAGCCTGCTGCATGTGCCCGTACTGGCTGTCGTCGGCCGCAAGGAAGCCGAAACCAGGACCGTGGCGTTGCGGCGCCTGGGCGGATCGGCGCAGGACGTGGTGTCGCTGGAAGAAGCCGTCGCTCGTCTTGCGGCGGAAGCGACGCCGCCCGATCTGCGGGCCGATCGCGTGTAGGCCCCCCTTCCGAAGCGCCCGGCGTGGGGGCACCGAACGGAGCAATCTGCGTTCCCAGCGGCCGCGGGGCCTTTCACGGCCCTGCAATGTGCCCACATCAAGCGCAGTTCACTTGATCCCGAGCGCCAATATCGTCCACACTACGCCTTGGCTGCCGACGCGCGCCATTTTTGCCAACGATGACAGGAGACACCCATAGCAAGAGGACCAATGCCCGCTTCGCCGACCCGCGACGGGCCCCGCGTGAATGAGGAGATTCGTTCCCCGCAGGTACGGCTGATCGACCAGGAAGGTGAGATGCTTGGCGTCATGACCGCACGTGAGGCCATTCAAAAGGCCTATGCGGTCGGCCTGGACCTGCTGGAAATCAGTCCGAACGCCGAACCGCCGGTTTGCAAGATCCTCGATTTCGGCAAGTTCAAATACGAACAGCAAAAAAAGCGAAACGAAGCCAAGAAGAAGCAGAAGGTCATCGAGATCAAGGAGATCAAGGTCCGACCGAACATCGATGAAAACGATTATCAGGTGAAAATGCGCGCCATGAAGTCGTTCATCGAGGAAGGCGACAAGGTCAAGGTCACCCTGCGCTTCCGGGGCCGTGAAATGGCCCACCAGGATATCGGTATTCGCGTGCTGGAACGTATCCGCGCCGAACTGGATGGCACCACGAAAGTGGAGCAGATGCCCCGGATGGAAAATCGCCAGATGGTGATGGTCCTCTCGCCACGCTAGGGTTTCGATTCCAACGGTGGCGAGCATCGGGCTGGCCATCACCTTACACTAACCGATGACCCATGGCCGCCCCCTCACCGTGATTGCCGGACCTGACCCGGCAACCCGCCCCCGCCGCTGAAGCGTGGGTTGCCGGGCCATGCTCGGCGATGACGAGGGGGCGGGCGGTGCACCGGGCTGGGGCTCGGGTCTTTGGTATAGCCCAGCAGGCAAGCCCTTGATGCCGCGTGCGGAGCATTGAACCGGCAGGATGGGGCGCGTCCCGCGGATTAACTGCGCACGAACCCGCCATGGGAGGCTTAAGCCAGTCCGCCCCCAATCCGTGGGTTCAAACGCTCAGGCGTGTCAGGAAGTGCAGGTTCCGTTCGAACACCAGGGACGCGGGGAACGGATACAGCCCCATATCCTCATTGCGAGCCTCCTGAACCAGGCCAATGTCGGCAAACGCCTTCCTCCAGGCCGAATCAGACCAGTAGTTGTAGGGCAGTACGACGCCGTGATGGGCGTTCCCCACCCAATCCATCAGGCGCAGCGTCGCATAGGCGATCGGGGAGTTACGCCGGTGGTCCTTCAGAACCACCGCGACGCGGGCGACCCGCTTGGCCTCTCGCAGCAGCACCGTGGGATCGTCGGTGTGGTGCAGCACGTCGACAAACATCACCACATCGAATGACCGGTCGGCGAAGGGCAGGTGCACGCCATCGAATTCCTGGACCGGGACCTTGGTATCCGGCCGCACCATCACATCCACGCCGGTGACCGACAATTCCGGGCGGTGTTGCTGCAGCAATGCCGCGATCGTCCCGTCGCCGCACCCAACATCCAAAACGTCGCGCGCCCCACCGGGAATCGCGCCGGCAATCGCCTCGGCCAGGACACGCACGCGCCGCTTGAATACCAATTGCCCATGCAAGGCACCCACTGGATTCATGCCAATTCCTCTCCGAATTCCACAGCCCATGGTCTGCCAAACCAATCGCTGCGTTCTGGTTACGTGACCGCCGGCCCTGTGCCGATCCGCACCACGTTTGCGACGCTCGACCGGGTCGGGCTAGCTTCACTGATCGAGACAATGGAGAAAATACATGCTTGCCCCAAAGGCCCCATCCTGGGTGGCCGAATTCCGCGCCTTCGTCATGCGCGGCAACGTCGTTGACCTTGCGGTCGGTATCATCATCGGCGCGGCGTTCACCGGCGTTGTCGGCAGTCTGGTGAAGGACGTGTTTAACCCGGTGCTGGGTATTCTTACCGGTGGGGTCGATTTCTCCAATGTGTTTTTCGCGCTGAACGGCCAGACCTATGCCAACCTGGAAGATGCCAAAAAGGCCGGCGCACCGACCGTCAATATCGGCCTGTTCATCAACGCGATCATCCAGTTCTTGATCGTCAGCTTCGCGGTGTTCTGGCTGGTTAAGGTCCTGACCCGGCTGCAAGTCCGGGAAGACGCAAAGGCGGCCGCCCCCGGCCCCAACAAGACCGAGGTGCTGTTGGCGGAAATCCGCGATCTGTTGAAGGCGAAAGCACCCTGATGCCGGCCTGAGCTGCCGGGGGGTTGCCGCGCCGGGGAGTTCCGCGCCAGGATCGCCGCTGGATTGGTGGGAGAGTGTGAGATGCAGTTCGGATGGCTGACCCTGGCCCTGTCACCCTCCCCCGCGGAAGATGCCGTTCGGATCGACCAACAGATCGAGCAGGTCTGCTTCGCCGAACAACTGGGCTTCGCCGATGTCTGGCTGACCGAGCATTATTTCACCGGTGAAAGCGTCTACAACGATGCGCTGCTGTTCGCGGCCGCGCTCTGCATGAAGACGGAGCGCATTCGCATCGGCTTCGCGGTCGTGCAGATGCCGTTCCACCACCCGGTCCGCCTCGCGGTGCAACTGGCGCTGCTGGACAATCTCAGCAAGGGCCGGATCGATGTCGGGGTCGGCAAGGGCACCGTCTACAACGAGTATGAATTCGTCGGCCACGGCCTGCGTAGCGACGACAGCCGCGAACGGATGGAAGAGTCGATCGACATCCTGCAACGCGCCTGGCAGGAAGCGCCGCTCACCTATGAGGGCAAATACTACAAGATCCATGTGCCGGAGATCCGTCCCCGACCCGTCCAGCTTCCCGGACCGCCGCTGTGGCGCAGTGTGATCTCTCCCGGTTCATTCACCGATTGCGGGCGGCGCGGGATTCCCATTCTGACCTCTCGGCTACCGGTCGCGCGCATCAAGGAGCGGTGGCAGCTTTACGAAGCTGGGCTGGAAGCGGGCGGGCACGATGAGGCGACACGCTCGCGTCTGCTGGCGCAGAGCGCGCTCTGGCGCAATGTCTACGTCGCGGACTCTGATGCGCAGGCCGAGGACGAGTTGTCAGAACTGCTACTCCACACCCGATCCCACATGATGCATGTCCGGGAGGCGCATAATCCCGCCGATTTCCGGGTCGACCCGATCAACCTGAACGCCTGGACCAACCCGAGCGTGGGCGATCCCGAGGCTCTGGCGTTCATGCTGGATAGTGGGTGTCTGTTTGGCTCCCCGGCGCGGGTCCGCGAGCAGGTGGCGGAACTGCGCAATGTCGGCGTCCAGCATCTGCTGTGTCAAACCGGTTTCGGCGACATGAGCCATGCGGCCAACATGGCGTCGATGCGCCGGTTCGGCGAACAGGTGATGCCAGCGTTCCGGGATGCGCCCTGAACCAGGTGGCGGACTGCGAACAATCAGGTTTTTGACAGGAGCGGGCAGTGCAACTCGGCGTATTCATACCGATCGGCAACAATGGATGGCTGATTTCCACCACGTCCCCGCAATACAAGCCCAGCTTCGATCTGAACCGGACGGTGGTGCAGAAGGCGGAGGCGTACGGGTTCGATTTCGCCCTGTCGATGATCAAGCTGCATGGCTTCGCCGGGAAATCCGAGTTCTGGGACTACAATCTGGGGTCCTTCACCCTGATGGCCGGTCTGGCCGCGGTGACCGAGCGGATCAAGCTGTTTGCCACCTGTGCGGTGCTGACCATGCCGCCTCCGCTGACAGCGCGCATGGCGGTGACGATCGACAGCATCGCCAAGGGGCGGTTCGGGATCAACATCGTATCCGGCTGGCAGCGCCGCGAATACGCACAGATGGGAATCTGGCCGGGATCAGAGCACTATCGTCGGCGCTACGAGTATTGCACCGAATACGTGACCATCATGCGAGAGCTATGGGAAACCGGGCGGTCCGACTTCAAGGGCGATTTCTTCCAGATGGACGATTGCCGGTGCCTGCCGCTGCCGACCGACAAGATCTCCATCATCTGCGCGGCCCAGAGCGACGCCGGCACCCGCTATGCCGCGCAACATGCCGACTATAATTTCTGCTCCAGCTTCGGGGTCAACATGCCCGAAGCGGTCGGCCAGAGCGTGTCACGTCTGGTGGCCGCCACCAAGGAGACGGGGCGCGTCTGCAACGCGCTGGTCTCGATCATGGTGATCGCGGACGAGACCGATGCGGCCGCCATGGCGAAGTGGGAGCATTACAAGGACGGGATCGACCTGGAGGCGATCGCCTGGCGCGAAGCCCAGGCCGAGGACGACCCGACTCGCGATCCCTTCGCCGGCCCCAACAAGCGCAAGACCTTCGGGACCCAACGTTTACCTTCGGTGGGCGGCGTCCTGGTCGGCTCCTACGCGTCGATCGCGCGGATGCTGGATCAGTTGGGGTCCATCCCAGGCGTGGACGGGGTAATGCTGAGCTTCGACGAGTTCGTCACGGGCATCGACAATTTCGGTCGTTACGTCTTGCCGCTGATGACGTGTCGGGAGGCAATGGTGGGTGCGTGCTAGCGGACCGTACAGCGAGAAGGGCGGGTGTGACCCCGCCCTTCCGCTTGTGTCGTTCGGACTGCTGGCTCAGTCCTCGGTCGAGTCGTCTTCGGCCTTTTCCTGCACGGGGCCGCTATCGAGCCCCTTTGCGCCGGGATCACGGTCGATCAGTTCGATGACCGCCATGTCAGCCGCATCGCCGTAGCGGACGCCGGCCTTCAGAACGCGCGTGTAACCACCTGACCGCGCGCGATACCGTTCGGCCAACGTCCCGAACAGCTTGGCCACGATCACGTCGTCGCGCAGTTCGGCATAGGCCAAACGCCGGTTCGCGAGCCCCCCCTTCTTGCCCAGGGTGATCAGCTTCTCCGCGACGGGACGAAGCTCCTTCGCCTTGGGCAGAGTCGTGGTGATCTGCTCGTGCTTGATGAGTGCGGTGGCCATGTTCCGGAACATGGCAAGCCGGTGAGTGGATGTAACGCCGAGCTTCCGGCCGGCTACCCCGTGACGCATGGTTCAGTCCCCTTACCCGCCTAGAACGGCTCTTCGAGCCGCTTGGCTAGGTCTTCGATGTTTTCCGGCGGCCATCCCGGCACGGTGATGCCCAAGGACAGGCCCATGGAGGTGAGCACTTCCTTGATTTCGTTCAGGGATTTGCGCCCGAAATTCGGGGTGCGCAGCATCTCCTGTTCGCTCTTCTGCACCAGATCGCCGATATAGACGATGTTGTCGTTCTTCAGACAATTCGCGCTACGGACCGACAATTCGAGCTCATCGACCTTGCGCAGCAGATTGCGGTTGAACGGCAGGTCATCCTGCGGCTCCTCGGCACGGATCTGTTGCGGCTCATCAAAGTTGATGAAGAGCTGAAACTGATCCTGCAGGATGCGCGCGGCCAGGGCCACGGCGTCTTCCGGCGTGACCGCGCCATTGGTTTCGACCGTCAGCAGCAGTTTGTCATAGTCGGTAACCTGACCGACGCGGGTCTGATCAACACGATAGGACACGCGACGGACCGGGGAGTAGATGCTGTCAACCGGGATCAGTCCGATCGGGGCATCTTCAGGCCGATTGACGCCGGAGGGCTGGTAACCCTTGCCGAGATTGACCGTGAACTCCATGCCGAGCTTCACACCGTCATCCAAGGTGCAGATCACGAGTTCGGGGTTCATGATGTCGATATCGTGACCCGCCTGGATCTGGCCGGCCCGCACTTCGCCAGGACCGGTCGCGGTCAGGGTCATACGCTTCGGCCCTTCCCCGTGCATCCGCAGAGCGAGTTGCTTGATGTTCAGCACGATATCGGTGACGTCTTCCCGCACGCCCGGAATGCTGCTGAACTCATGCAGCACGCCGTCGATCTGAACCGCGGTGACCGCCGCGCCTTGCAGAGACGACAGCAGGATACGACGGATCGCGTTCCCGAGGGTCATGCCAAAGCCGCGTTCCAACGGTTCGGCGACGATCGTGGCAACCCGCGCCGGATCGGCGCCTGGCTCGACCTCGAGTTTTTCGGGCTTGATCAGAGATTGCCAATTTCTCTGAATGACTGCGCTCTGCCTCATGCAACCAATACCTTTCGGACCGCTAAGAATGCGGCCCATGTCCCGTGGACAGTAGCATATCGCCGGCTCCCACCGCCCTGTGCGGCGACAGCCAGACGATCAGACGCGGCGACGCTTACGCGGCCGGCATCCGTTATGGGGGATCGGCGTCATATCGCGGATGGCCGAGACCGAAAATCCAACGGCCTGCAACGCACGCAACGCGCTCTCCCGCCCGGAGCCGGGGCCACTGACCTCGATCTCCAGCGTCTCCATGCCATGTTCGCGCGCTTTGCGTCCGGCATCCTCAGCGGCGACCTGCGCGGCGTATGGCGTGGACTTGCGGCTGCCCTTGAACCCTTGGCTGCCGGCGGACGACCAGGCGATCGCATTGCCTTGCGCATCGGTGATGGTGATCACGGTATTATTGAAAGTGGCGGCGACATGCGCCACCCCTGCAATAATGTTCTTGCGCTCCTTGCGGCGCGGGCGAGCCGCGGCGGGTTTCGCCATGATACTTGATCCTGCTCCAACTGCTCACCGAACCGGAAACCGGACGGTGATAAACCCTCAACGAAAACCCGTGGTCGGGTTACTTCGTCACTTTCTTCTTGCCGGCAATCGCGACGGCCTTGCCCTTGCGGGTGCGCGCATTGGTATGCGTGCGCTGGCCACGAACCGGGAGACCGCGACGATGACGCAGGCCGCGATAGCAGCCCAGGTCCATCAGTCGCTTGATGTTCATCGCGACTTCACGCCGCAGATCACCTTCGACGCGATAGTCTCGGTCGATCAGTTCGCGGATCTTGAGGACCTCATCATCGGACAGTTGGTTGACCCGCCTGTCGTCAGGGATCCCGAGCTTCCCGCAGATCTCGGCGGCCTTGGTCGGGCCAATACCGTAGATGTAGCGGAGCCCGATGGTCACTCGCTTGTTCGTCGGGATGTTCACGCCGGCAATACGCGCCACGCTCGACTCTCCTGTCGTCTGATGCTGTCATCAGACCGTTAACTGCCCCGAAGGACTGGAATGCGCACAAGCGGCGCCAACCCACATGGGGCTGCGCCGGAGCGCGGGACTATAGTCGGCAGCGCGCCAGAGTCAACGAGTGTTTGGCACGTACTCGCCGGGATTCCGCTCGCAGGGTACGAATAACCCTACATTGCGCACCACCAGGTCGAAACCGCCCGAGCAACAGGCTTCCCACCGGAACCCTTGCCCTCTCGGCGGTCAATTCGCCGACTGACGCAACAGAATCGCGTCGATCTGCCGTGCAACCGTGTCGATCGGCGCCATCCCGTCGACCGCCCGCAGCATACCTTGCCCCGAATAATGGGGCAGAATCGGTGCTGTCTGGCGGTGATATTCGTCGAGTCGCGCCTTCACGGTTTCTCGGTTGTCATCCGCGCGCCGCGTGAACTCCCGCGAGCCGCAGACGTCGCATATCCCGGGGACCACGGTCTGTTTGAACGTGTCATGATAGCCGGTGCGGCATTGCGCGCAGGAGAAGCGGCCGCTGACACGGTCGACGAGCGCGTTGTCATCGACCATCAGTTCGATCACCGCGTTCAGATGCAACCCCTTTTGCGCTAGCAAAACATCCAGCGCCGCCGCCTGGGGCACGGTCCGCGGGAAACCATCCAGGATGAAACCCTTGGCGCAATCGGCTTGATCGATCCGGTTGCCGAGCATGCGGATGATGATCTCATCGGAGACCAGCTTGCCGGCAGCCATCACCGCCTTCGCTTCCTTACCCACCTCGGACCCGGCCGCGACCTCAGCCCGCAGCATGTCCCCCGTCGAGATCTGAGCGATCCCGTGCAGGTTCTGGAGGCGTTGCGCTTGTGTGCCCTTGCCCGCGCCAGGCGGGCCCAGAAGGATCAGATTCACCGACGTCCCTTCACGCGTGCCTTACGGATCAGGCCTTCATATTGATGTGCGAGCAGATGAGACTGTATTTGCGTGACCGTGTCCATGGTCACTGACACCACAATCAGAATCGACGTGCCGCCGAAATAGAAGGGGACCCCATAATTGGAGATCAATATCTCCGGCAACAGGCAGATGACGACCAGATAGATGCCGCCAACGGTGGTCAGACGGGTGAGGACTCGGTCGAAATACTCCGCCGTGGCGCTGCCGGGGCGAATACCAGGGATGAACCCGCCATATTTCTTCAGGTTGTCGGCGGTCTCCTCCGGGTTAAATACGACCGCCGTGTAGAAATAGGCGAAGAAGATGATCATGAACGCATACAGCGCCATGTAGGCCGGCTGACCATGGGCCAACGCCGAGGAAATGGTGTGCAGGATGCCGGGCTCGTCGCTGGAGAAACCGGCCACGGTCGCGGGGATCAGCAGAATCGAACTCGCGAAGATTGGAGGAATCACGCCCGACGTGTTGATCTTCAGCGGCATATGCGTCGAGTCGCCGCCAAACATGCGGTTGCCAACCTGGCGCTTCGGATACTGGACCGGGATTCGCCGCTGCGCTCTCTCGACGAACACGATGACGGCAATGGTCGCGACGGCGATGACCAGGAACGCCAGAATGAAGAACGGCGACAATGCGCCCGTACGGCCAAGTTCCAACAGCGAGGCCATCGCGGAGGGCAGATTCGCGACAATGCCCGCCATGATGATCAGACTGGTGCCGTTGCCGATGCCGCGCGCGGTGATCTGCTCGCCCACCCACATCAGGAACATCGTCCCGCCAACCAGGGTGATCATGCATGAGACGCGGAAAAAGAGGCCGGGATCAATGACCGCGGACCCAAAAGTGCCGCGCATGCTCTCCAAACCAACGGCAATGCCGTAGGACTGGAACATGGCGATAAACACCGTCAGGTAGCGGGTGTACTGATTGAGCTTCTTACGCCCCTGCTCACCTTCCTTCTTCAAGGCCTCCAGCGAGGGAACGGCGGCCGTCATCAACTGAATGATGATGCTGGCGCTGATGTAGGGCATGATGTTCAGCGCAAACACGGTCATGCGGCCAAGCGCGCCGCCGGTGAACATGTCGAACATGCCGAGAATGCCGCCGCCGTGAGAGCGGATCATCTCCGCCATCACCGAGGCATCAACCCCGGGGACCGGGATATAGGTGCCGATGCGGTAGACGATCAGCGCGCCAAGCGTGAACCAGATGCGCTTCTTGAGCTCGGTCGCCTTCGAGAAGACACCGAGGTTGAGATTGGCCGCAAGCTGTTCGGCAGCGGAAGCCATACGCTGATCCTCTTGGAGTGTGCCCTATTGTCCCCCCAGCTTCGGGGGAGTGCAAGGCCGCATCGCGGTCAAGATAAAGGCCACACGAACCGCGAAGGCAAGCAACCTTCAGATCCGCGTGGCCTCAATCGATGTATCCTGCTCAGGCTGCCGGTTCGGCCGCGGGCTTGACCACCGTGGTCGTCACCGAGCCGCCGGCCTGCTCGACCGCGGCCTTCGCCGCGGCGGAAGCGCCGGAGACGGTGATCGTGATCGCGCGCTTGATCTCCCCGTCGGCAAGCAGCCGGACGCCGTCGAGACGCGCATGGGCCAGACCGGCCGCGATCAGCACCGCTTCGGTGATGGGCTGGCTACCATCGACCCGGCCCGATTCGATCGCCGCGTCCAGCACCCCGAGATTGACCGGGGCATAGACCTTGCGGAACAGATTGTGGAAGCCGCGTTTCGGCAGGCGTCGATAGATCGGCAACTGACCGCCTTCGAACCCGTTCAGCGCCACGCCTTCGCGCGCCTTCTGACCCTTGACGCCCTTGCCGGAGGTCTTGCCTTTGCCCGACCCGATGCCACGCCCAAGCCGCTTGGACTTGAGCCGCGAGCCCGGATTGTCGCGCAGTTCGTTCAGCTTCATGTCAGGACAGCTCCTCCACCTTGATCAGGTGGGCGACCTTGCGGATCATGCCGCGCACGGACGGGGTGTCTTCCAGTTCCCGAGTACGGCGAATCTTGTTGAGCCCCAAACCAGTCAGAGTTTCCTTCTGACCTGGCTTGCGACCGGCGGGTGAGGCCATCTGGGTAACACGCACCTTAGGCATTTGCGGCGGCCTCCGGCGTCTGACCTTGCGGCGTGTCACGGCGGCCGAAAAGCTCCGACACCTTCTTGCCACGACGCGTGGCAACCGAGCGCGGGCTGGCGCATTTCTGCAGAGCCGCAAAAGTCGCCTTCACCATATTATGCGGGTTCCGGCTACCGAGGCTCTTGGCCACCACGTCGCCAATCCCCAAAGTCTCGAACACCGCGCGCAACGGGCCACCAGCGATAATGCCGGTGCCGGCCGTCGCGGACCGCAGGATCACGTTGCCGGCGCCGAAGTGGCCCTCGACGTCGTGATGCAATGTCCGGCCTTCCTTCATCGGCACCCGGATCATGCCACGCTTGGCACGTTCCGTTGCCTTGCGGATGGCTTCCGGCACTTCACGCGCCTTACCGGCGCCATAGCCGACCCGGCCCTTCTGGTCACCCACGACAACGAGCGCGGCGAAGGCGAACCGACGGCCGCCCTTCACCACTTTCGCGACGCGGTTGATGGTTACCAGCTTGTCGATAACGCCATCATCGGGTTCGCGGTCACCACCACGGTCGCGCTCCCGGCCCCGGCCGCCACCTTCTCTCGGTTCACGTGCCATTCGTTCGTTCCCTTCAGAAGGCCAACCCGCCTTCGCGGGCCGCATCGGCCAGGGCCTGGACCCGACCGTGATACAAATAAGAACCGCGGTCGAAGACCACTTCCGTCACACCGGCGGCTAGCGCACGTTCCGCCACCAGCTTGCCGACGGCAGCGGCGGCAGCCTTGTCGGCGCCGGTCTTCAACGCTTCCCGCAAGGTCTTGTCCAGGGTAGAGGCCGCGGCCAGGGTCTTGCCCTGTGCGTCGTCGATCACCTGGGCATAGATGTTCTTGCCTGACCGAAAAACCGACAGGCGCGGACGCCCATGGGATTTCTGGCGCAACTGGTACCGAAGGCGCTCGCGCCGCCGATTCCGTAGATCCTGACTGACGCTCATTGGCTCTTTCCCGCTCGTGCTGCGCTACCGCTGAAGGTCACTTCTTCTTCCCTTCCTTGCGACGGATCGTCTCATCCGTGTAGCGCGCGCCCTTGCCTTTATAGGGCTCCGGCGGCCGGAAGGCGCGAATCTCGGACGCTACCTGCCCGACCAGGCGTTTGTCGACACCTTCGACCTTGATCGACGTTGGCCGATCGCACGTGATCTTGATGCCTTCCGGAACCGGATAAACAACCGGATGCGAGAAACCGAGATTGATCTCGAGATTTTTGCCTTGCACCGCGGCGCGATAACCTGTGCCAGTGATCTCCAGGGAGCGCGCGAACCCGGTGGAAACACCCCGAACCATATTGGCGATCAGGGAGCGCGTGGTTCCCCACATCATGCGAGCCTGCGCCTCGCTGCCTTTCGGCTGGACCGAGACCTTGTTGCCATCGACCGTTGCCTCGACATGTTCTGTCAGCGGCAACGTCAACACGCCCAAGCGACCCGTCGCGGTCAGGATACCATCGACAATGGCAATCTGGACCCCGGCGGGGATTTCGACCGGATATTTTCCGACGCGAGACATGACCGATCCTCCGTCAGAACACGCGGCAGAGAACTTCGCCGCCAACATTGGCAGCGCGAGCCTCGGCGTCGCTCATCACGCCACGCGGCGTGGACAGGATGGAAATGCCCAAGCCGGCATAGACCCGCGGCAGTTCCTTGATCTTCGAGTAGACGCGTCGGCCTGGCTTGGAGACCCGGTGGATCTCCTTGATGACCGGCTCGCCCTCGTTGTATTTCAACTCGATACGCAGTTGCGCGATACCGGGACGCAGTTCCTCGGCCGCATAACCGCGGATGAAGCCTTCGCGCTTGAGCACGCCGAGAACGTTCTGGCGTAGCTTGGACGCAGGCGCGACGCACACCGAATGACGCGCACGCTGCGCGTTGCGGATTCGGGTGAGCATGTCGCCCAGGGGATCAGACATTGACATCGACGATTCCCCTACCAGCTCGCCTTGACCATGCCCGGGATCTGCCCGGAACTGGCCAACTCACGCAACGCGATACGGCAGAGCTTGAACTTGCGGTAATTCCCGCGCGACCGCCCGGTCAGCTCGCACCGAAGACGGACGCGAACCTTCGCGCCATTGCGGGGCAGCTGCGCCAGTTTCAGCGACGCGTTGAACCGATCCTCGACGGGAAGCGTGCGGTCCATGACCACATCCTTCAGCGTCTGACGTTTCGCCTTGTCGCGCTTCGCCATCCGTTCACGCATCGCATTACGGTTGACCTGTGAGACCTTGGCCATCCTACTAAATTCCTCCGGAACCTGCCGGGGTCTGACCCGGCGGTTTTCCCAAAAACCTCAATTGGCGAACGGAAGGTCGAAAGCCTTGAGCAGGGCCTTCGCCTCGGCATCGGTCTTGGCGGTCGTGACAAACTGGATGTCCATGCCGCGAACCTGATCGACCCGGTCATAGTTGATTTCCGGGAAAATGATCTGTTCCTTCAGGCCCATCGCAAAGTTACCGCGACCGTCGAAGCCCTTCCCGGTGATCCCGCGGAAGTCACGTACGCGGGGCATGGCAATGGTCACCAAGCGATCCAGGAACTCATACATCCGAGCCTTCCGCAGAGTGACCTTGCAGCCGATCGGCAGACCCTTGCGGATCTTGAACCCTGCGATCGCCTTCTTGGCCACGGTCTTGACCGGGCGCTGCCCCGCAATCGCGGTGAGTTCTGCCACCGCGGCGTCGAGCTTCTTCTGATCCGCCGTGGCGTCACCGACGCCCATGTTGATCACGATCTTTTCGAGCTTCGGGACCTGCATCTCGTTCTTGTAGTTGAACTCAGCCCGCAGCTTTGCCCGGATTTCATCGTCGTAGCGCTTGCGCATACGAGGCATCTCATCCGGCGCGGCGGCCGGGTTCTCGACGCCAACCATCTCAATCCGACGCGCCGCGCGCTGGGCTTCCTTGCCGGCTGGAGGCCCAGCTTGACCGCCGCGTGCGCCACCCTTTGCCCCGCCCTTGGAGGCGGCCCCTTTCGGGGCGTTCTTCGTTCCGCTCATCGTTCGTCTCTCAACTGCCGACCACTTCGCCCGTCGCTTTCGCGATGCGGACCTTGCGGCCGTCTTCCAGAACGCGGAAACCAACCTTGGTGGGCTTCTCGCTGGTGGGATCGACCAGCATCAAATTCGACAGGTGAATCGATGCTTCCTTGTCGATGATCCCGCCAGGCTGACCCGCCCCGGTCGGCTTGGTGTGGCGGTGAACGATGTTCACCCCCCGCACGATCGCACGATCATCGCGCGGCGCCACCGAGAGAACCTCACCGCGGCGCCCTTTGCTGGAGCCGCTGATCACCACGACGGTATCGCCCTTGCGAATGCGCGCTGCCATCACAGCACCTCCGGCGCAAGGCTGATGATCTTCATGAACTTGCGTCCACGCAGTTCACGCACGACCGGGCCAAAGATGCGGGTCCCGATCGGCTCTTGCTGCTTGTTGATCAGCACGGCGGCATTGCGGTCGAAGCGGATCGCGGAGCCGTCCGGGCGACGGACCGGGTAGCTGGTCCGAACGATCACCGCCTGGTGGACGTCGCCCTTCTTCACCTTGCCGCGCGGGATCGCCTTTTTGATCGACACCACGATGACATCGCCGACCGAAGCGAACTTGCGCTTCGAGCCACCGAGCACCTTGATGCACTGCACGCTCTGAGCGCCGGAATTGTCGGCGACGTCGAGTGTGGTTTCCGGATGGATCATGCGGCGACTCCTTCAACCACAGCGACTACCGGATCGGCGAGCGGGGCGCCATTGCGCTCCACCACCAGCCAGGTCTTGCGCTTGCTGATCGGCTTGCATTCCTCGATCCGCACATTGTCGCCAATCTTGCACAAATTGGCCTCATCATGCGCCGCGTATTTCTTCGAGCGACGAATGAATTTCTTGTAAAGCGGGTGCATAATGCGACGATCAACCAAAACCGTGACGGTCTTGTCCATCTTGTCGCTGGTCACTCGCCCACTCAGGACGCGCCTTGGCATCGCCCTCTCTCCTTACGACTGGGCCGCGGCGGAGCGTTTCTTCTCCGCCATGATTGTCTTTACCCGCGCGATCTCGCGCCGAGCTTCACGCACACGACCAACCCCTTCGGTCTGGCCGGTCGCCCGCTGGAAGCGCAGGTTGAACTGCTCCTTGCGCAAATCCAGCAGCAGGGTGGCTAGTTCGTCCGGCGTCTTCAGCCGCACGTCACCCACCTTATACATCACGGACTTTGCCATATCAGGCGTCTCCGATCCGGGCGATGAACTTGGTCTTGATCGGCAGCTTTGCCGCTCCGAGCGTCAGTGCCTCACGGGCCAGCTCAGCAGTCACGCCATCGATCTCGAACATGATGCGTCCCGGAGCCACACGGGCCACCCAGAATTCCGGGGATCCCTTGCCGGAGCCCATGCGGACTTCAGCCGGCTTCGTGGAGACCGGCACATCCGGGAAAATCCGGATCCATACCCGCCCGGCCCGCTTCATGGCGCGGGTGATCGCACGTCGCGCGGATTCGATTTGGCGAGCGGTGATCCGCTCCGGCTCCAACGCCTTCAAGCCGTAGGTGCCGAAATTCAATGCAGTCCCGCCCTTGGCCAGGCCGTGGATGCGGCCCTTGTGCTGCTTGCGGTATTTGGTTCGCTTGGGTGATAACATCTTCGTCTACCTCTGCGGCGCCTGTTCGGCGGCGCGACGGTCTTGCGACATCGGGTCGTGGGTCAGGATTTCGCCCTTGAACACCCAGACTTTCACGCCGCAGGTGCCATAGGTCGTCTTGGCGGTGGCAACACCGTAATCGACATCGGCGCGCAACGTATGCAGGGGAACGCGTCCCTCGCGATACCACTCGACCCGGGCGATTTCGGCGCCACCCAACCGGCCACCACAGTTGATCCGGATGCCCTGGGCACCCAGGCGCATCGCCGACTGCACGGCCCGCTTCATCGCGCGCCGAAAGGCAACCCGGCGTTCTAGCTGCTGGGCGATGTTCTCGGCCACGAGGGTCGCGTCGATTTCCGGCTTACGGATTTCGACGATATTCAGAGCGACCTCGGCGCGCGCCATTTTGGAGAGGTCCTTCTTCAGAACCTCGATATCCTGACCCTTCTTGCCGATCACCACGCCCGGACGCGCAGCATAGATGGTCACGCGCGGCTTCTTCGCCGGACGCTCGATCACCACGCGGGAAACGCCGGCGCCATGCAGCTTCTTGCGCAGATGCGCGCGCAGCTTCAGGTCTTCGTGCAGCAGCTTGGAATAGTCGGCGCCGGCAAACCAGCGGCTGTCCCAGGTGCGGTTAATGCCGAGCCGGAGCCCGATCGGATTGACTTTGTGACCCATTATGCGGCCTCCCCGGCGTCCTGTTCCCGCTCCGCCACGACGATCTTGAGATGGCTGAACCATTTCTCGACCCGGGCAGCGCGCCCACGGCCACGGGCCTGGAAACGACGCATTACGACCGACCGGCCCACTTCGGCGCGGGTAACGACCAGACGGTCGACGTCCAGCTGATGGTTGTTTTCCGCATTTGCTATCGCACTCTCCAGGGCCTTGCGAACCTGATGGGCGATGCGGCGCTTGCTGAAGGTCAGGGTGGCGATGGCATTCTGCGCGGGCAGATTGCGGATCATGCCAGCAACCAAGTTCAACTTGCGGGGGCTGACCCGCAGGTTGCTAACGATTGCCTGAGCCTCATTGTCGGCCAGGCCCCGCGGGTGATTGGGCTTGCTCATGTCAGCCTCGCTTCGCCTTCTTGTCGGCGGCATGGCCGGTGAACGTCCGGGTCGGCGAGAATTCGCCGAACTTGTGGCCCACCATATTCTCGTTCACCTGCACGGGCAGGAACTTGTGGCCGTTGTAGACGCCGAAGGTCAGGCCGACGAATTGCGGCAGGATCGTCGAGCGGCGCGACCAGATACGAATGATCTCGTTGCGGCTCGACGCCCGCGAAGCTTCGGCCTTGGCCAGGAGGTAGCCGTCTACGAACGGACCTTTCCAGACAGAACGCGCCATATTACTTGCCCTTGTTGCGGCGGCGGATGATCAGGCTATCCGTCCGCTTGTTGGTGCGCGTCTTGTAGCCCTTGGTCGGCTTGCCCCACGGCGTAACGGGGTGCCTGCCACCGGAGCTGCGGCCTTCGCCACCACCATGCGGGTGATCGACCGGGTTCATGACCACACCGCGATTGTGCGGCCGGAAACCGAGCCAGCGCATGCGACCGGCCTTGCCGATCTTCTGGTTCATGTTGTCCGGGTTGGACACCGCACCGATGCTGGCCATGCACTCGGCCCGCACGACGCGGAGTTCACCCGACATCAACTTGATCTGGGCGTAACCCGAGTCCTTGCCCACGAGCTGCGCGTAGGTCCCGGCCGAACGCGCGACCTTCGCACCGGCGCCAACTTTCAACTCGATGTTATGGATGATGGTCCCAACCGGGATCGCCCCCAACGGCATCGCGTTGCCCGGCTTGATATCGACCCTTGCACCGGCGATCACCATATCGCCCACCTTCAGGCGCTGAGGTGCCAGGATATAGGCCAACTCGCCGTCCTGGTACTTCACAAGCGCGATGAACGCGGTGCGGTTTGGGTCGTATTCCAAGCGCTCGACCGTCGCGGGCACATCGAATTTGCGCCGCTTGAAGTCGATGGTCCGGAACGTTTGCTTATGCCCACCACCCCGGAAGCGGCTGGTGATGCGCCCGTGATTGTTCCGACCGCCAGAGCTATGCTGCCCCTCGGTCAGTCCCTTGACGGGCTTCCCCTTCCAGAGCTCGCTGCGGTCGATAAGGACCGTGCCGCGAAGACTGGCGGTAACGGGATTGAATTGCCTGAGTGCCATCTGAGTCCTGTGCCCTCTCGGGTTCCCGCTGGGCGCCCTATGCGAGGCCGGTGGTGAAATCGATCGACTGGCCTTCAGCCAACCGGACGAACGCTTTCTTCACGTCCGAGCGCTGGCCCGGCCGTCCCTTGAAGCGCTTGGTCTTACCCTTTTGCACCAAGGTATTGACCCCGAGCACCTTGACCCCGAACAGGGTCTCAACGGCGATCTTGATCTCCGGCTTGGTCGCGTCGTTGGCAACCCGGAAGACGACCTGGCCGTGTTCGGACAGCAGGGTTGCCTTCTCGGTGATGACCGGACCGCGGATGATCTGATACATCGACTCCCGCGACAGGGCCGGCTTCTTTTTGGCAGTCCCGCTCATGCGGCGTCTCCTTCGGCGGGCGCTGAGGGCGCGCCGTTCAACCGAGCGGTCAGACCTGCGACACCGGCCGTCGTGATCGCCAGAACGTCGTGCTTCAGAATGTCATAGACATTGGCGCCGATGGTCGGGAGCACATCGACGCCATGAATGTTGCGGCTGGCGCGGAGGAAGATCGGATCCACCACATTGTCCACAATCAACGCCGACGACCAGCCCAACGCCTTGAACTTGCGAGCCAGCTCGGCGGTTTTGTCGGGACCCGAGGCAACGTCCAGGATCACAAGCTTGCCCTCGGCTGCCTTCTGCGACAACGCGGAGATCAGCCCGAGACGGCGCACCTTTTTGTTCAGGCTGTATTCATGCGACCGAACGACCGGGCCATGAACCACGCCACCGGTCCGGAACTGCGGCGAGCGCAAGCTGCCCTGACGCGCGTTGCCGGTGCCCTTCTGGCGGTAAGGCTTCTTGGTTGTGCCCGACACTTCGGACATTCCCTTGACCTTATGATTGCCGGAGCGGCGCTTCGCGAGCTGCCAGTGCACGACCCGCGCCATGATGTCGGCGCGCGGCTTCGTCGCGAAGATATCATCCGGCAGTTCGGCACTACCGGCGCTTCCCTGATCCAAGGTGGTGATTTCGACCTGCATCGTCTTTATCCTCAGCCCTCGGCCGGCGCTGGCGTTTCTGGTGTCGCCGGGATCGGCGCCGCAATCGGCGGAGCCGCCTGGATCAGTGCCGCCGGATAGGGGGCATCGGCCGGACGAGCGCGCTTGATGGCGTCGCGCACCATGACATAACCGCCCTTGGCACCGGGCACCGCGCCCTTGATCATCAGCAGCCCCTTGTCGGCATCGACGAGGGCAACTTCCAGATTCAGGGTCGTGATCCGCTCTACACCCAGATGGCCGGCCATCTTCTTGTTCTTGAAGGTCTTGCCGGGATCCTGACGGTTACCAGTCGACCCAAGGCTTCGATGGCTGACGGACACGCCATGGCTTGCTTCGAGGCCGGAGAAGTTCCAGCGCTTCATGCCACCGGCGAAACCCTTGCCCTTCGAGGTGCCGCAAACATCGACGATCTGGCCGACCGCGAAATGCGCCGCCGAAAGCGTCGCACCGGGTTCGAGCAGCGCATCGGGAGCCACCGCAAACTCCACGAGCTTCAACTTGGGCTCGACCTTCGCCTTGGCGTAGTGGCCGCGGTTCGGCTGGGTGACATTCTTTACCTTCGCCTTACCCCAGCCGATCTGAACGGCGGTGTAACCGTCCTTCTCCTGGCTGCGGGCGGCGACAACCTGCACCTGGTCCAGGTGCAAAACGGTGACCGGGACATGGGTCCCGTCATCCTTGAACAGCCGGGTCATACCCAGCTTTTTGGCCAGCAATCCGGTGCGCATGACTCTGATTCCGCCTCAGATCTTGATCTCGACGTCCACGCCGGCGGCGAGGTCGAGCTTCATCAGCGCGTCCACCGTCTGTGGCGTGGGCTCGACGATATCGAGCAACCGGCGATGCGTCCGGATCTCAAACTGCTCGCGGCTCTTCTTGTCCACATGCGGTGAACGATTGACCGTGAAACGCTCGATATGGGTCGGTAGCGGGATCGGTCCGCGAACCCTGGCGCCCGTGCGCTTGGCCGTGTTCACAATCTCCTTCGTGCTGTTGTCGAGCACGCGGTGATCGTAGGCCTTAAGCCGGATGCGGATATTCTGGTTGTCCATCGTTCGCTCTTACGCTTTCCCGCCGAAACGAAAACCGGCGCCCCGCCCAATAAGATGGCTGGGCGAAGCGCCGATTGTCGTTGTGTCTATCAGGCCGTGATGCTGGCAACCACGCCGGCGCCGACAGTGCGGCCGCCTTCGCGGATTGCGAAACGCAGCCCGTCGTCCATTGCGATGGGCGCGATCAACTCGACATCCATCGATACGTTATCGCCCGGCATCACCATCTCGACACCCTCTGGCAGCTGCACCACGCCCGTGACGTCGGTGGTGCGGAAGTAGAACTGCGGACGGTAGTTGGTGAAGAACGGGGTGTGACGTCCGCCTTCTTCCTTCGTCAGGATGTAGGCTTCGGCCTTGAACTTGGTGTGCGGTGTGATCGAACCCGGCTTGGCCAGAACCTGGCCGCGCTCCACGTCCTCACGCTTCGTGCCACGCAGCAGTGCACCGATATTGTCGCCGGCCTGGCC
The DNA here is from genome assembly GCA_943330455.2 of Nitrosovibrio sp. Nv4. GTDB lineage: Bacteria > Pseudomonadota > Alphaproteobacteria > Acetobacterales > Acetobacteraceae > Rhodopila. Next base: position 29,247 of record CALQHT020000010.1, read on the forward strand.
CTGATCGAGCAGCTTGCGGAACATCTCAACGCCGGTCACGACCGTCTTCACGGTCGGCTTGATCCCGATGATCTCGACTTCCTCGCCCACCTTGACGATGCCGCGCTCGACGCGCCCGGTCACCACGGTGCCACGGCCGGAGATCGAGAATACGTCTTCGATCGGCATCAGGAACGGGCGATCGGTCGCACGCTCCGGCTGCGGGATGTAGGCGTCGACCGCCTTCATCAGCTCCAGGATCGCGTCATGGCCGAGTTCCGGCTGCTTGCCTTCCAGGGCGCAGAGCGCGGAGCCCTTGATGATCGGAATGTCGTCGCCGGGGAAGTTGTAGGACGAGAGCAGCTCGCGCAGCTCCATCTCTACCAACTCGACCAGCTCCGGGTCATCGACCATGTCGATCTTATTCATGAACACCACCAGCGCCGGCACGCCGACCTGGCGGGCGAGCAGGATGTGCTCACGGGTCTGCGGCATCGGGCCATCTGCGGCCGACACGACCAGGATAGCACCGTCCATCTGCGCGGCGCCGGTGATCATGTTCTTCACATAATCGGCGTGGCCTGGGCAATCGACATGCGCGTAGTGGCGGTTGGCGGTCTCATATTCCACATGCGCGGTGGAGATCGTGATGCCGCGCGCCTTCTCTTCCGGCGCCTTGTCGATCTGATCGTACGCCGTGTAGGTCGCGCCGCCGGTCTCGGCCAGGACCTTGGTAATCGCCGCGGTCAGCGACGTCTTGCCATGGTCAACATGGCCGATCGTGCCGATGTTGCAGTGCGGTTTATTGCGCTCGAATTTCGCCTTGCCCATAGTCGTCTTCTCCGCGAATCCGTGTTCAGGGTTCGTGTTGCTGAAAGCTGCCGTTACCAGCGGTAATGGCTGAAGGCCTTGTTGGCTTCCGCCATCCGGTGGGTGTCTTCACGCTTTTTAACCGCTGAGCCACGGTTGTTCACCGCATCCAGCAGCTCGTTTGAAAGCCGGTCCTGCATCGTATGCTCGCCGCGCTTGCGCGCCGCGTCGATGATCCAGCGGATCGCCAGCGCCTGACGGCGTTCGGTGCGCACTTCGACCGGCACCTGGTAGGTGGCGCCACCGACACGACGCGACCGCACTTCGACGGCCGGCTTCACATTGTCCAACGCCTCATGGAACATGCGCACCGGGTCAGCCTGTTGACCGCCACGACGCTTAAGCACATCCAGGGCGGTGTACACGATGCCCTCGGCAGTGGACTTCTTGCCGTCATACATCAGCGCGTTCATGAAACGGCTGAGCACAACGTCGCCGAATTTTGCATCCGGCAGGATTTCGCGCTTAACGGCGCGGCGGCGGCGGGACATGGTCTGCTCCCCTTACTTCGGCCGCTTCGCGCCATACAGCGAACGGCGCTGACGACGCTTGGCGATTCCCTGGGTGTCGAGCACACCGCGCAGGATGTGGTAACGCACGCCGGGAAGATCCTTGACGCGACCGCCGCGGATCAACACCACCGAGTGCTCCTGCAAGTTATGTCCCTCACCAGGGATATAGCTCACGACCTCATACCCATTGGTCAGGCGCACCTTGGCGACCTTCCGCAAGGCCGAGTTCGGCTTTTTCGGCGTGGTCGTATAGACGCGCGTGCAAACACCACGCTTCTGCGGGCAGCCCTGCAGGGCCGGAACAGTGTTCCGAACTTTCTGCGGCTCGCGCCCCTTGGCGATGAGCTGGTTGATGGTCGGCATGGACCTCTTTCTCTTCTCCGTTCCGCCTTGCCGGGATGACTTGGAAGACCACCTGCTAACAGACATAACCCGCCGGCCTGGGGGAGTGCCCCAACCCGCGGGTTCCATGAGGCAGGCGGCCTAAGCCCCGGGAACCGGGACGGCGCCGCATGCGTCGTTGGCCTGCATTCGGTGGCCACCCAAAGACGTTAACGCCGGGGTTGGCCGAGGGGGCGGAACCTAGTTGGGGGGCGGCGGCGAGTCAAGCGGTTGCTCGTGGTTTTGTGGCAATCTCTGAATCCGCCCCCGTTAACGCCTCGGCAAGCCTGTCATTTCGGTCGCTTTTGGCCTCGCGAAGCAGGGGAGAGCGAGATTTGTTGGCCGGAAACGCCATGACGATCGGGCCCGAGCCATCGGCAGCCGCCCATTGGCACCTCGTTTTGGCCGATTTTCACCGAAATTCACTGACCGGGGTGTGCTCGGCGCCCGAGTCGGCAATCCGCATTCCGTGCGCTGCCCGCTACACGCGTAGCTGCCGACCCAGGCCGGTCCCCATGCCCAAGTGGGCGGCGAGCGCCAGACACACTAAGGGCCGCTCTCATACAAGAGCGGCCCCGGCTTGAAGTTAGGATCGCGGAGCGAAGCCTACTCGGCGGCCTTCACATCCTCGGTGATCCGCGGCGTTTCCAGCCCCGCCAGATGGCGCTGGTCACGCCCGGCCGCAATCGCCCGCAGACGGTTCATCACCGCCCCCGTGCCGGCCGGGATCAGGCGTCCGACGATGACATTTTCCTTCAGCCCCATCAGGCTGTCGGTCTTGCCGGCCGTCGCGGCCTCGGTCAGCACCCGTGTCGTTTCCTGGAACGACGCGGCGCTGATGAAGCTGTTGGTTTGCAGGGACGCCTTGGTGATCCCCTGCAGCACCGGCATCGCATGCGCCGGGCGCTCATCCTTCATCAGCTTGGAGTTGATCAGGTCGAACTCGGTGCGGTCAACCTGCTCCCCGGTCAGGAAGGTTGTGTCACCCGGATCGAGGATTTCGACCTTCTGCAACATCTGACGAACGATCACCTCGATGTGCTTGTCGTTGATCTTAACGCCCTGCAGTCGGTAGACGTCCTGGATCTCGTTCACGAGGTAGTCGGACAAGGCCTCGACACCCAGAACCTTCAGGATGTCGTGCGGCACGCGTGGGCCATCGACCAGCGGATCGCCCCGGCGGACGAAGTCGCCTTCCTGCACCGAGACGTGCTTGCCCTTCTGGATCAGATACTCGGTCTCTTCGCCGGTCTCGTCGTTCTTCACGATGACCCGGCGCTTTGCCTTGTAGTCCTTGCCGAATTCGACACGCCCATCGTTCTCGGCGATGACCGCGTGATCCTTCGGGCGACGCGCTTCGAACAGTTCCGCCACCCGCGGCAGACCGCCGGTGATGTCGCGCGTCTTGCTGCCCTCCCGCGGGATTCGCGCCAGCACGTCACCAGCCGCGACCTGAGCACCGTTATCGACCGACAGGATCGAGTCCGGCGACAGGAAGTAGCGGGCATCGGTGTTGTTGGTCAGTTGCACGACCTCACCAGCGTCGTCCTTCAATTGCAGGCGGGGGCGCAAATCGATGCTCTTGGCGCCCTGCTTGTAATCGACGACCACCTTCGACGTCAGGCCGGTGACCTCGTCCATCCGCTCCACCAGGGTGATGCTGTCGATCAGGTCGATATATTCGACCTTGCCAGCCCGCTCCGTGATGATCGGCAGGGTGTAGGGGTCCCATTCCGCCAGCTTCTGCGTGCGGGTGACCGCCTGGCCCTCATCGACCAGCAGACGCGCACCGTAGGGCACGCGGAAACGGGCGCGCTCCCGGCCCTTGTCGTCGGTCAGGACGATTTCGCAGTTCCGGCTCATGACCACCGGGACGGCCTGGCTGTTCATGACCACGTTGCGGTTATTGATCTTGACCGAGCCTTCATGGCTGGCCTCGACCGAGGATTGCTCCGCGCCGCGCTGCGCCGCACCACCGATGTGGAACGTGCGCATGGTCAGCTGGGTGCCCGGCTCGCCGATCGACTGCGCCGCGATGACACCCACCGCTTCGCCGATATTGACCGTCGTGCCGCGCGCCAGGTCGCGGCCATAGCAATGGCCGCATACCCCGATCCGCGACTCGCAGGTCAGCACCGAGCGGATTTTAACCGACTCGACCGCCGCCTTTTCAAGCATCTCCGCCTCGATCTCCTCGATCAGCAGATTCGCCGGGAGAAGCACAAGGTTGGTCGCGGGATCGATGACATCTTCCGCCGTCGTCCGGCCCAGGGTCCGTTCGGCCAGGCTGGAGACGACCTCACCGCCGTCCATCACCGCGCGCACGGTCAGGCCGCGATCGGTGCCGCAGTCTTCCTCCACGATGATGCAATCCTGCGCCACGTCCACCAGACGCCGCGTCAGATAGCCGGAGTTAGCGGTCTTCAACGCCGTATCCGCCAGCCCCTTGCGGGCGCCGTGGGTGGAGTTGAAGTATTCCAGAACCGACAGGCCTTCCTTGAAGTTGGCGATGATCGGCTGCTCGATGATCTCACCGGACGGCTTGGCCATCAGCCCGCGCATGCCGGCCAACTGGCGCATCTGTGCCGGCGACCCACGCGCGCCGGAATGCGACATCATCCACACCGAGTTGGTGGGAACGCCGGGTTCCTGCTTGCTGATCTCCTTCATCATCGCGCCGGCGACTTCGTCGGTGCAGCGCGACCAGGCATCGACGACCTTGTTGTAGCGTTCGCCGGCGGTGATCAGCCCGTCCTGATACTGCTGCTCGAATTCCTTCACCTCGGCCTGGGTGGAGCGGATCATGCCGCCCTTCTCCTGCGGGATGATCATGTCATCCTTGCCGAAGGAAATCCCCGCCTTGGCCGCCTGGCTGAACCCGAGACCCATCAGGCGATCGGCGAAGATCACGCATTCCTTCTGACCGCAATGGCGATAGACCATGTCGATCACGTCGGAGACGTTCTTCTTGGTCAACTGCCGGTTGATCAGGTCGAAGGGCACGTTCGGGTGCTTCGGCAGGATCTGGGCGATCATCATGCGGCCCGGCGTCGTCACGACGATCGAGCGCACCGGGTTGCCGCCGGCATCGATCGTCTCGAACCGCGCCTTGATCTTGTCGTGCAGGTTGACGACCTTGGCGAACAGCGCGTGCTCGATCTCGCCGATCGTGCCGTAAGCCGGGGCCTTCTGGTCCTCCATCCCCCGGAATGCCAGGGTTTCCAGCGACAGGTAATAGATGCCCAGCACGATGTCCTGGCTGGGCACGATGATCGGCTTGCCGTTCGCCGGGCTGAGGATGTTGTTGGTGGACATCATCAGCACGCGGCCTTCGAGCTGCGCTTCCATCGACAACGGCACATGCACCGCCATCTGGTCGCCGTCGAAATCCGCGTTGAAGGCGGTGCAAACCAGCGGATGCAACTGGATCGCCTTGCCCTCGATCAGCACTGGCTCGAACGCCTGGATGCCGAGCCTATGCAGGGTCGGCGCCCGGTTCAGCATGACCGGATGCTCGCGGATCACCTCTTCCAGGATGTCCCACACCTCGGGACGCTCCTTTTCCACCATCCGCTTGGCCGCCTTGATGGTCGTGGCGTGGCCGTATTTTTCCAGCTTGGAATAGATGAACGGCTTGAACAGTTCGAGCGCCATCTTCTTCGGCAGGCCGCACTGGTGCAGCTTCAGTTCCGGCCCTACCACGATGACCGAGCGGCCGGAATAATCGACGCGCTTGCCCAGCAGGTTCTGGCGGAAACGGCCCTGCTTGCCCTTCAACATGTCGGACAGCGACTTCAGCGGCCGCTTGTTGGCCCCCGTGATCGCGCGCCCGCGGCGGCCGTTGTCGAACAGCGCATCGACGGATTCCTGCAACATCCGCTTCTCGTTGCGCACGATGATATCGGGCGCGCGCAGTTCGATCAGCCGCTTCAGACGGTTGTTGCGGTTGATCACCCGGCGATACAGGTCGTTCAGGTCGGAGGTCGCGAAGCGGCCACCGTCCAGCGGCACCAGCGGGCGCAGCTCGGGCGGGATCACCGGCACCACGTCCAGGATCATCCAGCCGGGATGGCAGCCGGATTCGCCGAACGCCTCGATCAGCTTCAGGCGCTTGACCAGCTTCTTGCGCTTGGCCTCGCTGGTGGTTTCCTTGAGTTCGGCCCGCAGCTTCACCCGTTCGGCGTCGGTGTCGATCCGGTGCAGCAGCTTCTTGATCGCCTCGGCGCCGATGCCGACCTCGAACTGGTCGTCGCCGAATTCGTCCTGCTTGGACAGCAGTTGGTCTTCCGTCAGCAGTTGCAGCATCTTGAGGTCGGTGGTGCCGGGTTCCAGCACCACATAGCTCTCGAAATACAGGATCTTTTCGAGTTCCTTCAAGGTCAGATCGACCATCAGGCCGATCCGGCTCGGCAGCGACTTCAGGAACCAGATATGGGCGACAGGGGAGGCCAGTTCGATATGGCCCATGCGCTCCCGGCGCACCTTGGCAAGCGTGACCTCGACGCCGCATTTCTCGCAGATAATGCCGCGGAATTTCATGCGCTTGTACTTGCCGCACAGGCACTCATAGTCCTTGATCGGGCCGAAGATGCGGGCGCAGAACAGCCCGTCCCGCTCCGGCTTGAAGGTGCGGTAGTTGATGGTCTCGGGCTTCTTGATCTCGCCATAGGACCAGGAGCGGATTTGCTCCGGGCTGGCGATCTGAATTCTGATCTGGTCGAATGTCATCGCCTGGCCGGTTTGGCCGAGGATCTTCATCAGCTCGTTCATGCGTTTGTTACCTCACGTGGGTGCGTAACGCGTGTGTCGTCGTCAAATGCGATGCGCCCACCCCGGGGTGGGCGCATCGGTCTCAAGCCGCCCGGTTGTCCAGGTCGACGTTCAGGCCGAGGGATTTCAATTCCTTGACCAGCACGTTGAAGCTTTCCGGAATCCCCGCCTCGAAATTGTCCTGCTCGCGCACGATCGCTTCGTAGACCTTGGTGCGGCCGGACACGTCGTCCGACTTCACCGTCAGCATTTCCTGCAAGGTGTAGGCGGCGCCATAGGCTTCCAGCGCCCAGACCTCCATCTCCCCGAAACGCTGCCCGCCGAACTGCGCCTTGCCGCCCAACGGCTGCTGGGTAACCAGGGAGTAGGGCCCGATCGAGCGCGCGTGGATCTTGTCGTCGACCAAATGGTGCAGCTTCAGCATATAGATGTAGCCGACGGTCACCTTGCGCTCGAACGGTTCGCCGGTGCGACCATCCGTCAGCCAGACCTGGCCCGAGGTGGCCAGCCCGGCGCGGGTCAGCATGCCCTCGATATCCGACATACGGGCGCCGTCGAACACCGGCGTCGCAATCGGAATGCCCTTGCGCAGGTTCTCGCACAGCTCGATCAGTTGGTCGGTGGTCAGATCGGCGATCTGATCCTCGAACACCTCATCGCCATAGACTTCCCGCAGACGGGCCAGCAGATCGGCATGACGCGCGCCGGTGCGCTGGTATTCGTCCACCAGCGCCCCGATCTGCTTGCCGACCGCCGCGCAAGCCCAACCCAGATGCGTTTCCAGGATCTGCCCCACATTCATCCGGCTTGGCACGCCCAGCGGGTTGAGCACGAGGTCCACATGCGTGCCGTCGTCGAGGAACGGCATGTCCTCCACCGGCACGACGCGGGAAACCACACCCTTGTTGCCGTGACGACCGGCCATCTTGTCCCCGGGTTGCAGCTTGCGCTTCACCGCGATGAACACCTTGACCATCTTCATCACGCCAGGCGGCAGCTCGTCACCGCGCTGGAGCTTCTCGACCTTGCTGTCGAAGCGGGCCTGCAAGCGGCCGACCGCGGCATCGAACTCGCGCTTCAGGACCTCAATCTCGGCCATCACCGCGTCGTCCTGCACGCCGATATGGCGCCATGACCCGCGCGGATGTTCGGCGAGCACGGCCTCATCCAGGATCGTGCCGGATTTCAGGCCTCGGAACCCGCCGGCAGCCTTGTGGCCCAGCAGCTTCTCGCGCAAGCGGTTGAGGAACGAGCGCTCCTGGATGGCCTTTTCGTCGTCGCGGTCCTTGGCGAGCCGTTCGATCTCCGACCGTTCGATCGCCATCGCGCGTTCGTCCTTGTCGACGCCGCGGCGGCTGAACACGCGCACATCCACCACCGTCCCGGTCACCCCGGGGGGCAGCTTCAGCGAGGTGTCACGCACGTCGGAGGCCTTTTCGCCGAAGATCGCGCGCAGCAGCTTTTCTTCCGGCGTCATCGGGCTTTCGCCCTTCGGCGTAACTTTGCCGACCAGGATGTCGCCCGGATTCACTTCCGCGCCGATATAGACGATGCCGGCTTCGTCGAGGTTTTTCAGCGCCTCCTCACCCACGTTCGGAATGTCGCGGGTGATTTCCTCCTGACCCAGCTTGGTGTCACGCGCCATCACCTCGAATTCCTCGATGTGGATGGAGGTGAACACGTCATCGCGCGCGATGCGCTCGCTGATCAGGATCGAGTCCTCGAAGTTGTAGCCATTCCAGGGCATGAACGCGACCAGCGCGTTGCGACCAAGGGCCAGCTCGCCGAGCTCGGTGGACGGGCCGTCGGCGATGATGTCCCCTTCGTCGACGCGATCACCAACCTTCACCAACGGGCGCTGGTTGATGCAGGTGGACTGGTTCGACCGCATGAACTTGCGCAAGCGATAGATGTCCACACCTTTGGTCGTCGCGTCTTCGTTGGTCGCGCGCACCACGATGCGCGCGCCGTCGATCTGATCGACGATGCCGGGCCGGCGGGCCACGATGGTCGCACCGGAGTCGCGCGCCACTGCGGCTTCCATGCCAGTGCCGACCAGCGGTGCATCGGCGCGGATCAAAGGCACCGCCTGCCGCTGCATGTTGGAGCCCATCAGCGCGCGGTTGGCGTCATCGTTCTCCAGGAACGGGATCAGCGCCGCGGCCACCGAGACCAACTGCTTCGGCGACACGTCGATCGCGGTCACGTCTTCCGGCTTCACCAGCCGGAAATCGCCTTGTTTGCGGACGGAGACCAGTTCCTGCGTGAAGCGACCATCGGCGTCCATCGGCGCGTCGGCCTGGGCGACCACGAGACGCTCTTCCTGCATCGCAGAGAGATACTGAGCGCCCTTCTGCACGACGCCGTCCTTGACCAGCATGTACGGCGTCTCGATGAAGCCGTATTTGTTGACCTTGGCATAGGTCGCCAGTGAGTTGATCAGGCCGATATTCGGGCCTTCCGGCGTTTCGATCGGGCAGATGCGGCCGTAATGCGTCGGGTGCACGTCGCGCACTTCGAACCCGGCACGCTCGCGGGTCAGCCCCCCCGGCCCAAGCGCGGACAGGCGGCGCTTGTGGGTGACTTCCGAGAGCGGGTTGGTCTGGTCCATGAACTGGCTGAGCTGCGAGGATCCGAAGAACTCCCGCACCGCCGCCGCCGCCGGCTTGGCGTTGATCAGATCGTGCGGCATGACGGTATCGATATCGACCGAGCCCATGCGTTCGCGGATCGCCCGCTCCATGCGCAAGAGGCCGATACGATACTGGTTTTCCATTAGTTCACCGACCGAACGCACCCGGCGATTGCCGAGATTGTCGATGTCGTCGATCTGCCCGCGCCCGTCCTTCAGGTCGCAGAGGGTCTTGACCGTGCGCAGAAGGTCTTCCTTGCGGAGTGTCCGGACCGTGTCGGCCACATCGGTGAAGCCCAGGCGCATGTTCATCTTCACGCGACCGACCGCCGACAGATCGTAGCGATCATTGTCGAAGAACAGGCCACGGAACAGCGCCTCGGCGGTCTCCGGCGTCGGCGGCTCACCCGGGCGCATGACGCGATAGATGTCGATCAGCGCGTCGTCGCGGTTGCTGTTCTTGTCCACCGTCAGCGTGTTGCGAATCCACGGGCCGTTCGACTGATCGACGGCGAGCGTGGGCAGCTTCGTGACGCCGGCATCTTCCAGCGCGGCCAGGCGGGCTTCGACCAGTTCCTCACCGGCTTCGGCGTAGATTTCGCCGGTTTCGGCGTTGACCAGATCCTCGGCGACGTAGCGGCCGAGAAGATCGGTGCGCCCGACCAGCACTTCCTTGGTGTTTTCCGCGATGCGGCGCGCCTGGCGGGCGGTCAGCTTCGCTTCGGCTTCGGCGACGACCTCCCCGGTTGCGGCGTCGATCAGCGGTTCCAGCAGCTTGACGCCGCGGAACGCATCGGGCTCGAACGGACGAGCCCAGCCCTTGGCAGTGTAGTCGAAGACGACCTGGCCGTAGAAATAGGTCAGGATCTCTTCCTGATCCATGCCACGGATCTCACCGGGTTCGACGACTTCGCCCTTGGCTTCGCGCGCGGCTCGCAACGCCTCGGTATGGGCGCCTTCCAGCGCATACAGAAGCGTCGTGACCGGCAGCTTCCGCTTGCGGTCGATGCGGACGTAGACGAGATCCTTGCTGTCGAATTCGAAATCGAGCCACGACCCGCGATACGGAATCACCCGCGCGGCGAACAGGTATTTGCCGCTGCTGTGGGTCTTGCCCTTGTCATGGTCGAAGAACACGCCGGGGGAGCGGTGCATCTGGCTGACGATGACGCGTTCGGTGCCGTTGATGATGAACGTGCCGTTGTCCGTCATCAGGGGCATGTCGCCCATATAGACGGGCTGCTCCTTGATGTCGCGGATGGAGCGGGCGCCGGTGTCCTCGTCCACGTCCCACACGATCAGTCGCAGGATGACCTTCAACGGCGCGGCAAAGGTCATGCCGCGCTGGATGCATTCCTCGACGTCGTATTTCGGCTCTTCGAGTTCGTAATAGACGAACTCCAGGCGGCCACGGCCGGCGAAATCGTCGATCGGGAAGACCGATTTGAACACTTCCTGCAGGCCGGTATGGGTCCGGTTGTCCGGGTGGACATTCATCTGCAGGAACGCTTCGTAGCTGGAGCGCTGCACATCGATCAGATTTGGCATCGGCGCCACTTCGGGGATGCGTCCGAAGCTTTTTCGGATCCGCTTGCGCCCGGTAAACGACCTGCTGATCGCGTTCATGGCCTGTCCTGCCTTAGCTGTGTCTGTGTCGGTGCCATCAATCCAACCCGCGACGTGCCATTGTGGCCCACACGGGTCGTTCCGCCGAAAACGGGAATGCGGGCGGGAATCATGCGATTCCCACCCAATCCCGGCTCAAACGCACGAACGGTCCGGCGGACCCGTTCGTGCGGTCTGTGATGCGTCCGGACCGCGTTACTTGACCTCCACGGTGGCGCCCGCGTCTTCGAGCATCTTCTTGATCTTCGCCACTTCGTCCTTGCCGACCGCTTCCTTGACCGCCTTCGGCGCCGCTTCGACCAAGTCCTTGGCTTCCTTCAGGCCAAGCCCGGTGATCGTACGGACTTCCTTAATGACGTTGATCTTCTTGTCTCCAGCGGAGGCCAGAATCACGGTGAACTCGGTCTGTTCCTCCACCACAGCGGCGGCGGCGGCAACCGGCGCGGCCGCGGCGGCCACTGGCGCGGCCGCGGAAACGCCCCACTTCTCTTCGAGCAGCTTCGACAGTTCCGCCGCTTCGAGCACGGTGAGGGTGGAGAGCTGGTCCACCAGGTTCTGCAAGTCAGCCATTGTCTGTATCCCTTAATGTAGCGCTTGATAGGTTCGATGCAAGCCGTTGTTTCCGGCTGCGTTCGGTCTTGTCGGCGGCCTGATCCGCGATCAGGCTGCCTCGGCTGTCTCATCCTTCTTGGCGAAGGCCCCAAAGACCCGGGCGAGTTGTGCCGCCGGCGCCTGCAGAATGCCCGCGATCCGCGTGGCGGGGGTCGAGATCATCCCCACCAGCCTGGCGCGCAGTTCATCCAGCGACGGCAGTTCGGCCAGTGCCTTGATCCCATCCGCATCCAGCGTCTGGGTCCCAAGCGCGCCGCCGATCAGCACGAACTTGTCGTTGGTCTTGGCGAACTCGACGGCTGTCTTGGCCACCGCGACCGGATCCATCGACCACGCAAGCGCGGTCGGGCCGGTCAGCATTGGCGCGATGCCTTCGAATCGGGTCCCTTCCAAGGCGAGGTGGGTCAGCCGGTTCTTCGCGACTCTGTAAGTTGCCCCCGCGGCTCGCATCTTGACCCTGAGCGCCGTTGCGTCGGCGACCGTCAGACCCGCATTGCGCGTGACAACGATCATCGACGTGGCGGACAGGGCCTGATTGAGCTCGGTGACGAACTCCCGCTTCTCCGTACGGTCCACGTATCGTCTCCGTCCCCCGGAAATCCCCCGGAGGCTTTTGGCTCGCCGCGATCGAAACCGCGCCGAACCGGGTTGCCCAAGGACCAAAACGCCGGCCGGGATACCCCGACTTGCGGCATGGTCCGGTTCGCCTGTCCTGGAGTCCTCACCACCCGAAGATGGCGACACCCCTGCAAGCCGGAACCACCAAGGCTGTTCCAGAAACCGTTCCCAGGGGGTGTTCGCCCCGCGTTCCCGTCTCCATCATCACCTGGCTTCCCCGTCTCCCACCCGCGGACCGAAGTCCCTTAAGATCACCGACTGGCGATCACGTGCGGTCTCGGACAGGTTCGGGAACGCCGGAGCGTTCCCTGCCCGCGGAGCAATCGTGCTCCGCGTATTTCCTCAGACGCCGAGCGAGCCGACATCCACGCGCACGCCGGGCCCCATGGTGGAGCTGACGGATACGCGTTGCACATAGGTGCCCTTGGCGCCGGTCGGCTTGGCGCGCTGGATCGCGTCGGCCAAGGCGCGCGCGTTTTCCAGCAGCTTGTCTTCGTCAAAGCTGACCTTGCCGATACCGGCATGGATGATCCCGGCCTTTTCGGCGCGGAATTCGACCTGGCCGGCGCGGGCGGCGGTGACCGCACCCTTCACGTCCATGGTCACGGTGCCCAAACGGGGGTTCGGCATCAGGCCGCGCGGGCCCAGGATCTTACCCAGACGTCCGACGATGCCCATCATATCTGGCGTCGCGATGCAGCGATCGAACTCGATCTGGCCGGCCTGGATCTTTTCCATCAGGTCTTCGGCGCCGACCACATCGGCTCCGGCGGCCAAAGCCTCATCGGCCTTCGGGCCACGCGCGAACACGCCGATCCGGACATTCTTGCCGGTGCCGTTCGGCAGGCTGGTCAGACCGCGCACCATCTGGTCCGCATGGCGCGGATCGATGCCCAGGTTCATCGACATCTCGATGGTTTCGTCGAACTTGGCCTTCGCGGTGGATTTCACCAGCTTGATCGCCTCGACAAGGCTGTAAGCCTTGTTCCGGTCCACCATCGCCGCAGCCGCCGTCAATCGCTTGTTCTTTGCCATGGCTCAGCCCTCCACCACGGTCAGACCCATCGACCGCGCCGATCCGGCCAACATGCGAACCGCGCCGTCGATATCGTTCGCGTTCATGTCCTTCATCTTGATCTCGGCGATCTCTCGCAACTGGGTCATGGTGACCCGCCCGGCCGGGGCGCCCTTCCCGACGGTGGGGCTGCCCTTGTCGATCTTGGCGGCCCGCTTCAGGAAATAGGTGTTCGGCGGCGTCTTGGTGATGAAGGTGAAGCTGCGATCCGCATAGGCCGTGATCACCACCGGGGTCGGGGTGCCGGGCTCCATGTTCTGGGTGAAGGCGTTGAATTCCTTCACGAAGGCCATGATGTTCAGGCCGCGCTGGCCGAGTGCCGGGCCGACGGGCGGCGACGGGTTGGCCTTCCCGGCCGGAATCTGTAGCTTGATATAACCGACGATCTTCTTCGCCATTATCCCTGGTCCTTACCGTGCCGAGGGACCGCGGTGCATACGAGGCCCGCCGCTTCACGCGCGGTTCGGCCTCTCCCACGTTCCGATTGAGCGGCGGCGTTTACCGGCTGGGGTCGTCGGTGTCCAGCGGAATCTCCGCCTCGGCGGTATCGTGCGGCGCCAGGCGCGACATCAGGTCCCATGCGAAGGCGTCGAGTTCCTTGCGCAGGGCCGCAACGGTGGCGGTGGCCGACATATCGTAAGCGTGGGGAGACGACGGGAACTGAAACATGGGCGCGGACCTCCGGGGCATTGTGCAATCGGAATTGTCGGCAAAGTCCCGTTCGGCGGCGTCGATCGGCATCGGGGACCTCCTTTCCGTCTTATCTACGATCCCTAGTGCCCCCCGTCATTGATTTTGTCGTGAATTTCGGACTCGCTCCTCCCGGAAGAATGCGGAGATGAGTCGTGACCGCGAAACAAAGTTCTGTAAAGAAGTACGTCGTGAAGCTCAGCGATGAAGAACGTGCACAGCTCAGCACG